>JBKGUS010000231.1:0-8619 GCA_046462295.1 Thermoleophilaceae bacterium
TACGCGCCGTCGATGTACATCGGGCTGTGGTCGCGGCTGGCGGACTTCAAGCGCGACTCGCTGACTCGCGCGCTCGAGCGTCGCGCCGTGGTCCAGGCGACCCTGATGCGATCGACGATCCATCTCGTGTCCGCGAGCGACTACTGGCCGTTCGCGGCCGGCACGCGGCAGGCGCGCTGGGAGTCGTGGCAGCGCGCCTACAAGAAGCGCGGGCCGACCCCGGCCACCGCCCGAGCCGCGGCACGACGGGTCAACCGCATGCTCGCCGACGGCCCGCGCACCCGCGCGGATCTGGTCGACGGGATCGACAGCGCGCTCCTGGGCGGGGCGAGCACGCGGCTCAACCTGGTGCGCATCCCGCCGTCGGGCACCTGGGAGCGGCGCAGGGCGGACCTGTACGGCCGGGCGGAGGACTGGCTCGGCCCCGCGCCGTCCATCTCGGAGGCCGAGGCCATCGACCTGCTGATCCGCCGCTATCTGCGGGCGTTCGGGCCGGCGTCGGTGGCGGACGTGGCGAGCTGGACGGGGCTGCAGCTGACACCGGTGAAGGCGGCGCTCGAGCGGATGGACCTGCGCCAGTTCCGGGACGAGAAGGGCGGGCTGCTGCTCGACCTGCCGCGCGCTCCGCTGCCGGCGCCGGACACGGCGGCGCCGGCGCGCTTCCTCCCGACCTGGGACGCGACGCTGCTCGTGAACTGCCGGCGCACCCAGATCCTGCCGGAGGAGCACCGGCCGAAGATCTTCCACATCAAGAACCCGCAGTCGGAGATGACCTTCCTGGTCGACGGAGCGGTCGCCGGGATCTGGAAGCAGGACGGGGAGCAGGTGCGGCTGCACCCGTTCGGGAGCCTGCGCCGGCCGGACCGGGACGAGCTCGAAGCCGAGGCGGAGCGGCTCGCGGAGTACATCGCGGACTGACCTGGGCGAGCCGTATCTTGCCGGCATGAGCGAGAACCGGCAGGTCGACGAACTGAGGAGCCTTGCCCGGTTTGGCCTCGACGAGTTGCGCCGGGCGACGTGGCGCTGCTGAATCACCCGCGGGTGTACGAGCGGATGCTCGGCTGGCTCGAAGGCTAGGGCGCCGCGGCACGCGCGCGCTCGGCCGCCTTCGCCGGCGCGCCGTGCCATGGATCGCCGTGGCCTGGGAAGAGCACGCCGGCGTCCACGCCGGCGATCGCCTCCAGCGACCTGACGCACGCGCCGTTGTCCTCGTTGAAGGGATGCGGCATCAGCTGCGCCGCGCGGCTGCCGGTCAGCGGGTTCCAGGTGCAGAGCGAGTCGCCGACGAAGAGGACGCCGCGGTCCTCGAGGACGAGTGCGCTGTGACCGCTCGTGTGGCCCGGCGTGTGCAGCACGCGCGGGCGGCCGGGCACGGCGAGGACGTCGCCGTCGGCGAACGTGGCGTCGGCCTCCACCGCCGGCGGCTTGCCTCCGCCGCGGCGCGCCATGTAGCCGAAGAAGCGCCACAGCGCGGGGCGCCACACGTGCGGGAGCATCTTGAGGGGCGCGGCGTCGCCGGACTTCGGGCCGGGCTTGGCGAGCGTCCCGGCGTCGTCCGAGTGGATCAGGACGCGCGCGCCGGCCTCCTTGAACCGGGTGGCGAGCCCTGTGTGGTCCCCGTCCGAGTGGGTCAGCACGACCGCCTCGACCTTGCCGGGATCGAGATCGTGTGCGCCGAGGTCGTCCTCCAGCGTGTCGCCGAAGGCGGGCAACCCGGCATCGATCGCGGTCAGCGCGTCGCCGTCCTTCACCACGTACCAGTTCACGATGTGCGAGCCCAGGCGAAAGACACCGGGCGCGACCTCCGTCACCGCGGACTCCTCTCGTTCGCTCGGCGGCATTGTGCCCTGAACGACGAGAGGACCGGCCGAAGCCGGTCCTCTCACCGGGGTAGGGAGCACGGAGGTTTAGGCGCGTGCGTGTGAGGGGTGGGGGCGCATCAGCGAGCGCACTCGCTCGGTCCAGCTGCGCCGCTGGGGCGTCCCGGCCATCTGGGTGGCGCGCAGCTCAAGCACCGCCACGACTGCGGCGGTGGGCTCGAACGGGTCCGCAATCGGCCGGCCGGAGCCCAGCGGGAGCGCGGCGATCATCCGGGAGTCCGCCTCGGCCACCAGCGCCGGGCCGGTCGGCGGCCGCGCGCTGTCCAGGGCCGCCAGGCGCTCCAGCTCGCTCCTGTCCCGTGCAACGGAGCGGCGAACGGTGATGTCGGTCATTTCGGGCTCCTTCTGGTGGCGTTGCTTGTATGACTTCGTGGTGCTAGTGTACGACCTACAAGGAGGGATGCAATGTCGTACAAGTTGAACTTGTCTGGTCTGCAACGAGCGGGCTCGGTGTCCATCACCCAGCAGCTGGTGGACCGCATCACCGCCGCCATCGAGGCAGGCGAGCTCGAGCCCGGCGCGAAGCTGCCGCCCACCCGCGAGCTAGCGGAGCTCGCCGGCGTGAACCACCTCACGGCGGCGCGCGTGTACCGCAAGCTCGCCGAGCTCGGCTTCGTGAGCGCCAGCGTGGGCCGCGGCACGTTCGTGCGTGCGCTGACCCCGGCGAGCAGCACCTCGCATGGCGACGACTGGCAGGTCTACGCGCTCCCCCCGGACGAGCTCACCTACTCGGAGCAGGTCCTCTCCGACACCTTCACTCTCGCCGGCCGGGACGACGTGATCTCGCTCGCCATCGGCTGGCCCGCTCCGCGGAACTACCCCACCGAGGCGCTCGCCCGCATCACCGCCGAGGTCTTCGAGGAGGAGGGCGGTAACGCGTTGTCCTACCTGCCCGCCCAGGGATTGTTTGACCTGCGCGAGCAGATCGCAGCTCGCGGCCGCAAGTTCGGCTACGCCGAGGACGCGGACGAGGTCGTGATCACGCAGGGGGCGCAGCAGGCGATCGCGCTGTGCGCGCAGGCGACGCTCGAGCCCGGCGACGTGGCGGTGATCGAGTCGCCCACGTTCATCGGGATGATGACCGCGCTGCGCGGCACCCGCGCACGCGTGATCGGCGTTCCGGTCGACGAGGACGGCTTCGACGTCGACGCGCTCGAGCGCCTGCTGGCGCGGCACGAGGTCAAGCTGGTCGGACTGCAGACCGCCTGCCAGAACCCCACCGGCCGCAACCTCTCCGAGGAGCGCCGGGCCAGGCTGGCCGAGCTCGCGGTGGAGCGCAACTTCTTCATCCTCGAGGACCGCGTCTACGCCGACATGAACTTCGAGGGCCGCTTCGTCCGCTCGCTGCGCGAGCTGGCGCCGGCTCACGTGCTCTACGTGAACTCGCTCTCGAAGGTCGTCGGCGGCGGCCTGCGCGCGGGCTGGGTCGCAGCCCGCGGCCCCGTGCGCGACCGGCTCGCCACGCTGAAGCTCGACGCGGACTTCCACAGCCCCACCCTCATCCAGCACATCGTCGCCCGCTGGCTCGCCACCGGCGCGTACGACCGCCACGTGAAGCACACCATGCCTTTCTACCGCGAGCGCCGCGACGCGCTGCTCGCCTCGCTCGAGCGCCACCTGAGCGGCGAGTACCACGTGGACCCGCCGGCAGGCGGCCATCACCTCTGGGTCACGCTCACCCGCCCGCTGGATGAGCGCACCCTCTACGCGGAGGCCGCCCGGCACGGCGTGACCTTCACGCCCGGCGGCGCGGTCACTGCCGAGCGGCGCTCGCAGACCTCGTTCCGCCTGTCGTTCTCGCTGCTCGAACCCGAGGAGCTCGACGAGGGTGTGCGCCGGCTGGCCCGCGCGATCCGCGAGGTGCGCCGGCGCTCCCGCTCGAGCATCCCGGCTGCGATGTCATAGGGCCGGTGCCCGTACCGTTGTCACCGGCATGAGCGTCTCCACGCGTCGCGAGACCCTGCTCGACCAGGAGACGACCCACTTCGCCTCGGCGGAGTGGCTCATGCTCACCGGGGTGGCGCTCACCTGGGGCGCCTCCTTCCTCTTCATCGACATCGGCCTGGAGCACTTCGCGCCGACGCTGGTGGCGTTCGGGCGGATCGCCTTCGGCACGCTCGCCCTGTCTGCCATCCCGGCGGCCCGCCGCCCCGTGCCGCGCTCCGAGTGGCCGCTGATCGCCGCCATGGGGGTGACGTGGATGGCGATCCCGTTCATCTGCTTCGCCGTCGCCCAGCAGTGGATCGACTCTTCGCTCGCCGCGATGATCAACGCCGCCACGCCGCTGTTCGTGGCGGTCGTGGCCGCCGGGGCGGTCAGGCAGCTCCCCTCCCGCTACCAGGCGATCGGCCTGGTGGTCGGCTTCGCCGGCGTCGTGGCCATCAGCCTCCCCTCCGTGGGGAGCGGCTCGAACGCGCTCGGGATCGGCCTGGTCCTGCTCGCGGCGCTCCTCTACGGCTTCGCGTTCAACATCGCGGCGCCGCTCCAGCGCCGGCACGGCGCGCTGCCGGTGATCCTGCGCGCGCAGCTCGTGGCGGTCGTGCTGGTGCTGCCGTTCGCGGTCGTCGGCGCCACCGAGTCGACCTTCGGCTGGGGCAGCCTACTCGCCGTCGTGGCGCTCGGCTCGCTCGGCACCGGCCTCGCGTTCTACTGGTTCACCACGCTGATCGGACGGGTCGGCTCCACGCGCGGGTCCGTGGCGATCTACCTCGTCCCGGTGGTGGCGATCGTGCTGGGCGCGGCGCTGCTCGACGAGACGATCCATCCCGCCGCCGTGCTCGGGACGGCGCTCGTGATCGCCGGCGCCTACATCACGAGCCGGCCGCGCCAGGGCTGACCTTCTCCCAGATCGCGGCGAGCGCACGCTGATCGTCGCTCGTGAGCCGGCTGAGGAAGCGCTCGCGCACGCCGTCGAGGTGGGTCGCGCGGGCGCGCTCGAACAGCTCGCGACCCTCGTCCGTGATCTCGGCGAACCAGCCGCGCTGGTCCTCCTCGCAGCGCTGGCGCCGGAGCAGGCCGTCGCGTTCGAGGCGATCCACCAGGCGGGTGAGCCCGCTGCGGCTCAGCAGCACGCTGTCCGCGAGCTCGGACATCCGGAGCCGGCCCTGGGGGGAGTCGGCCAGGTACAGCAGGACCTCGTACGAGGAGAGCGGCAGGCGGTGCTCGCGGATCAGGTCGGCATCGAGCGTCTTGGTCATGCCGGCGTGCACCCTGAGGAGGCCGCGCCAGGCGCCGAGCTCGTCACGGGTCAACAGGGTCGCTCGCTTCGTCACGCTCATCGCTCGGCTCGTCTCACTCCGCTAAGGTAGTTGCCTACGCAATGAGTTTAGCCGAACGCATCCGGCCCGCGAACGGGGACCCCGATGGCGCGCTCGTCCTCTTACACGGGCGCGGCGCCGACGAGAACGACCTCTTCCCGCTGCTCGACCTGCTCGACCCCGAACGGCGCCTGCTGGGTGCCACCGCCCGCGGCCCGCTGTCGCTGCCGCCGGGCGGCGCGCACTGGTACATCGTGCGGCAGGTCGGCTTCCCGGACCGGGAGACGTTCGAGTCGACCTACGCGCAGGCGAGCGCCTGGCTCGACGACCTGCTCGCCCGGCACGAGATCCCGCACGAGCGGGCGGTGCTGGGCGGCTTCTCGCAGGGCGGCGTGATGTCGTACGCGCTCGGCCTGGGCGCGGGGCGGCCGCGGCCGGCGGGGATCATGGCCCTGAGCAGCTTCATCCCGACCGTCGACGGCTTCGCGCTGGGTGACGCGGCCGGGGTGCCGGTGGCGATCGGCCATGGCACGTACGACCCGGTGATCGCCGTGGAGTTCGCCCGCGCGGCGCGCGACCGGCTGAGCGAGGCAGGAGCGGACGTGACGTACCGCGAGTCGCCGATGCCGCACGCGATCGACCCGGGCTTCCTGCGGGAGCTGCCGGACTGGGTCAGCGCCGCCGGAACGCGCGCCTGATCCGGTCGAGCAGCGCGCGGAAGAGAAGAGCGAAGCCACCGACAGGCTTGGCCGCCGGGCGGCCGGCCGGAGGGGGTAGCGGGGCAGGGCGCGCGTCGGCCGGACCCGGCGCGGCCGGCGCCGCGCCCGCCTCGGGCGGCTCTTGCTCGGGCAGGCCCTCGCCACCGCCCGGCTCCGAGGCGGCCGCCTCCGGGGTTGCCTCGGACGTCTCGATCGTCTTCTGCAGGCAGTCCGAGAAGTCCCTCAGCAGCCGGTTCGAGACGTCTTGGATCATCCCCCCGCGCCCGAAGCGCGCGAGCCGGCCGGTGATCGTGAAATCCGTCTCCACGTCGACCGTCGTCGCGCCCTCCTCCTCGCGCATCGTGCTCACGATCGTCGCCTTCGCCGACCCCTGGCCGCGCTTGTCCTGACCGCTCGCCCGCATCACGGCGCGGTGCGCGTCTGAGTCGACCTCCTCCATCGCGAGCTCGCCGCGATAGGCCGCCGTGGTCGGGCCGAGCCGGACCGAGAACGTCCCGCGGTAGGTGCCGTCCTCTCCGGCCTCGGTGATCTCCGCCCCGGGCAGACAGGGCGCCACGCGCTCCACGTCGATCAGGGTGTCCCACACCCGGTCGAGCGGCGCGGCCACCTGGAACGAGTGCTCCAACTTCATCCGACCGGCCCCCCCGCCCGCAGCGCATCGAGCTGCGCGGGCGTGTCCACGTCCTGGCCGCCGCCGAGGTCGTCGCAGGGAACCTCACGCGTCTGCACGCTGATCAGCAGGTTGCGGGCGCCGTGGTCGCCGGTCACGTCGCGCATTCGCTCGAACAGGCGCCGCTCGAGCAGCACGGGGTGCCCCGGCGCGCCGTGGTAGGTGGCGCGCACGGCCGCGGCGCCGTTGCCGCGCGCCGCGATCACCCGGCGGATGGCGTCGGGCGACACGAACGGCTGGTCACCGAGCGTGACGACCACCGCCTCGGCGCCGGACAGCTCCGCAAGCCCACCGGCGAGCGACGCCGACTGGCCCTCCGCCCAACGCTCGCATATGACGGCGTCCGCTCCGTGGAGATCGACGCGTTGCAGCACCTCCTCGGCGCCGTAGCCGAGCACCACCACGACGCGGCCCACCGGCGACGCGATCATCGCCAGGATGGAGTGTTCGAGCATCGGGCGCCCGTCGAGGTCGGCCAGCTGCTTTGCGCTCCCGAAGCGCGTTGCGGCGCCGGCCGCCAGAATGAGGCCGCCGATCACGCGCCCACCTCGTGGATGCGCCCCGCGGCGTTCGACAGGCGGCCGCCTTCGCGGCCGTTCCGCACAGCCACGACCTCGGACATGATCGACAGGGCGGTCTCCTCGGGTGTCACGGCCCCCAGGTCGAGCCCGATCGGCGCGGCGATCCGCGCGAGCAGCGCCTCGTCGAGCCCCACGGCGAGCAGGCGCTCGCGGCGCTGCGCCTGCGCGCGCCGGCTTCCCATCGCACCGACGTAGGGCGCCTCCGAGCGGAGCGCGATCTCGAGCGCGGCGTCGTCGAGCTTGGGGTCGTGGGTCAGCACCGCGATGTACGTGGCGCGGTCGATCCCGCCGAGCCGGGCGAAGGCCTGCTCGGGCCACTCTGCAAGGACCTCCTCGGCCTCGGGGAAGCGCTGCGCGGTGGCGAACTGGGAGCGCGGGTCGCATACGAACGGGCGCCAGCCGGCGGCGCGCGCGAGCCGGCAGAGCGCCGCCGCGTAGTCGACCGCGCCGAAGATCACGAGCCGGGGCGCCGGCGCCGTGACGTCCACGAACAGGGACACGTCGCCGACCTCTCGCAGCTCCGAGCGCTCCGTCCACATCAGCTCCTCGGCTGCCTCGACGGCGGCGGAGTCCAGCTCGGCGTCGCCGAGACCTCCGGACGTGCCACCGTCGGCGAGCACGAGCAGCTTGGCGCCCACGTCGCCCCCCTCGACGATCGTCACGAGCGCCGCGCGGCCGTCGGCCGCTGCAACCGCCGCGAACTCCCCGAAGGCGGTCATTCGCCGGCGTACTCCTCGACGAACACGTCGATCTCGCCACCGCACGGCAGCCCGACGTCCCAGGCCTCCGAGTCGGCGATCCCGAAGTGCAGCAGGCGCGGCTCCCCGCCGGCCCCGAGCACCTCGGCCGCCACCTCGACCACGGCCCCCTCGACGCAGCCGCCGGACACGGCGCCGGACACCTCGCCGTGCTCGTTCACGGCCATCTTCGCGCCGGGAGGCCTCGGGGCGGAGCGCTTCACGCCCACCACCGTGGCGACGGCAACTCGGTCTCCGCGGGCCGTCCAGGCCCTCACATCGTCGACGATGTCCTTCATTCGTCCCGCTCCCTTCTGCGCAACCTTCCCATAGATAAGCGATCCAAAGCCTCCGCGAGGCGCTCCAGCGACTCGAGGGAGTTCCCGGCCATGAACTCGTCCACGTGCGGCAGCGCCGCCCTCATGCCGCGCGTCAACGGACGGTACTCCGGGTGCGCCTTGAGCGGATTCAGCCAGATCAGCCTGTGAGAACAGCGTGCCAGACGGGCCATCTCGGCCTCGAGCTGCTCCGGCTCGCCGCGGTCCCAGCCGTCCGAGAGGAGCACGACGACCGCGCCTCGACCCAGCCGGCGGCCGTGCTCGCGGTTGAGCGTCGCGAGCGCCTCGCCGATGCGCGTGCCGCCCGACCAGTCGCGTGTCGCGGCCGCGGCGCGCTCGAGCGCGCGGTCCGGGTCACGCCCGCGTAGCTCGGCCGTGACGCGCGCGCGCCGCGTGCCGAACACGAACGCCTCGACCCGGCGGCGCGCGGCGACACA
>JBKGUS010000232.1:0-2574 GCA_046462295.1 Thermoleophilaceae bacterium
ACGTACGGCTGCGGGTCCTGGCCCTCGACCTCCGTGTCGCGCTCCGGGTTGTAGCGGCGCACGTAGACGGTCGTCTTCCCCGGGTCCCCGACCTCGGGGACGATGTTGATCACCCGGGCCACGTAGCTCTGGTCGTTGAAGTCGTCCTCGGGCCCGACGTCCTGCCAGCGCGTGGGGATCGTGTCCTCGAAGATCGGGCCGAGCGCGAAGCCGACCGCGGGCAGCGTGATCGCGGTGACTGCGACCGCCCCCGCGAGGTGCGCGCCGCCCTCCATGAGGCGGCGGCGGGTGACGGTCTCACCTTCGAAGCCGCCGGCAATGCCACGGCCCTCGGTGTAGCGGGACTTCTTGTCGAACTTGGGTGGTTCAGCCACGGGGTGAGGGAACGAATTCTGAGGCCTCGTGAAGGCTAGTGCCAACATGGTGGCGGGCGGCACGATTGGCGCCGCCACACCAGCAGCCGCGGGAGCCTATCGCGGGCCTGCCGCCAGCCGGCCGGCGGACCCGTCCCAGAGCGCCTCGGCCTCCGCGCCGCGCCCCTCCGCGTGGGCCCGGGCGGAGCGCGTGATCAGGTCGGAGAGCTCGGCGACCGCGGGAAGGTCGCCCCGCTCGGCGAGCCGGGCGAGGCCGAGCGCGTATAGGGCGTCGCCGGCGAGCAGGCGCAGGTCGCCGTCCATCCCGTCGAACAGGCGCGGCGTGCCGTAGTGCAGGAGATAGCCCTCGTAGATCGCCTCCAGGACGAAGGCCCGCGCGCCGAGCTCCTGTCCGAAGCGGGGCGGACCGGGGTCGGGCACGGCGTAGGGGGCGAGCGCGGGCCCGGCGCCAGCCGCGACCTCGGCGAGCACGGCCAGGTCGCCCTGGGACGCGCCGGCCCGAGTACCGTGGTCGCCCCGCATCCTTCCGCTCACAGCGCTCCGAGGGCTTCTGCGGCCGCCTCGAGCGTCCGCTCCACGTGAGCGCCGGAATGGGCGAGCGACGGAAACCAGGCCTCGAACTGGGACGGAGGCAGGTAGACGCCCCGCTCGAGCATGGCGCGGCAGAAGGTGGCGTAGCGGTCGGTGTCACAGGCCCTGGCGTCGTCGTAGTCGCGAACGGGCGTCTCAGAGAAGAAGACGGTGAGGAGGCCGCTCGTGTGACTGACCTGCACGGGAATCCCCGCCTCTCCCGCGGCTGCGCGCAGCCCGTAGGCCAGTTGCTCCGTCGTGGCGTCCAGCTGCCTGTAAGCCTCCTCGTCGAGGAGCGCCAGCGTGGCGAGGCCCGCCGCCGTCGCGAGCGGGTTGCCCGACAGCGTCCCCGCCTGGTAGACGTCGCCGGCCGGTGCGATCCGCTCCATCAAGCCGCGGGAGCCGGCATAGGCGGCCGCGGGCAGGCCGCCGCCGATCACCTTGCCCAGGATCGTGAGGTCCGGGGTCACCCCCTCACGCTCCTGGGCGCCGCCGCGGCCGACGCGAAAGCCGGTGATCACCTCGTCGAAGATCAGCAGCGCGCCGGTCTCGTCGGCGCGCCCGCGCAGCGCCGCGAGGAAGCCGTCCGGCGGCGGGACCAGGCCCATGTTGGCGGGGTACGGCTCGCAGATGATCGCCGCGAACTCGCCTTCGGGCACGACGCCCCACGGGAGCACGACGGTGTCCGCCGCCTGCGCCGCGGTCACGCCCGGCGACGCCGGGATCCCCTGCGTGGCGAGCCCCGAGCCCGCGTCGGCGAGCAGGCCGTCCACGTGCCCGTGGTAGGCGCCCGCGAACTTCGCGACCCGGTCGCGCCCCGTGGCCGCCCGCGCCAGCCGCAGCGCGCTCATCGAGGCCTCGGTGCCCGACGAGGTCATGCGGATCATCTCGGCGGACGGGACGCGCTCGACCACCGCGGCGGCGAGGTCCACCTCGGCCTCGGTCGAGGCGCCGAAGCTCGTGCCGGCCCCGGCGGCGGCGGTGACCGCGGCGACGACGTCGGGGTGCGCGTGGCCCGCGATCAACGGTCCCCACGACATCACCCAGTCGACGTAGCGGTTGCCGTCCACGTCGATCAGCTCGGCTCCCTCGCCGCGTGCGACGAAGATGGGGTCGCGGCCGATGGAGCGCATCGCCCGGACGGGCGAGTTGACCCCGCCGGGTAGCAGTTGCAGCGCCCGCGCGTAGGCGGCCGCGGAGCGAGAGCCCCGCGCGGCGGGGCGCCCCGGCCCCCCTACGCGTACTCCGCTTCCCACTTCGCGTGCGCGTCCGTGAAGTAGAGGAGGCGGATCTTCTTGAACTCGGTCGACGAGTACAGCGTGCGGCGCTCCTCGATGCCGGTCTCGGCGGCGATCGTGTCGAGGATCGCGTCGCACTCCTCCTTCGAGCGCCCGTGGGCCATCGTGAAGACCGAGTAGGGCCAGTCCGCGTAGGTCGGCCGCTGGTAGCAGTGCGAGATGCCCCGGTAGGCGGCCATGCGCGGGCCCAGCTCGAGGATCCGCTCCTCGGGCACCTTCCAAACGCCCATGCCGTTGGCCGAGAAGCCGGCGCGGCGGTGGAACAGGATCGCGGCGACCCGGCGCAGCGCCTTGCGCGCTCGCATGTCCTCGAGATGCTCGAGCAGCGACGG
>JBKGUS010000233.1:0-4427 GCA_046462295.1 Thermoleophilaceae bacterium
CCTGGTCTCGAGCATCGTCCGCGATCTCGCCGCCGGCTCCGGCATCGAGTTCGAGGACCGCGGCAACCACGACCTCAAGGGCGTCCCCGGCGACTGGAAGCTCTACGCCGCTCGACTCAGCGACCGCGCGCGAATAGGGTAAGCCCAAGATGCGGCTCTTCAGTCAGGACACCAAGGTCGAGGCACTCAAACGGGCCCCGCTGTTCGAGGGCCTGTCGAGGAAGGAGCTCAGCCAGCTCGCCCGGGTCAGCGAGGACATGGAGATACCCGAGGGCGCCACCCTCACCAGGGAGGGCGAGATCGGGCACGAGTTCTTCGTGATCGTGGAGGGCGAGACCCAGGTCAAGCGCAAGGGCCGCAGCCTGGGCAACCGACAAGCGGGCGACTTCATCGGCGAGATCGCCCTCCTCGAGCAGGTGCCCCGCACCGCCACCGTGACCGCCAAGACCGACCTCCGCGTCTTCGTCCTCACGAGCAAGGACTTCCATCACCTGCTCGAGCAGAACCCCAAGGTCGAGCGCAAGGTCCTGCGGACCCTTGCCAAGCGGGTCGCAGAGCTGAGCAAGGACCCCACGGCCGCCTGAATCCGGCCGTTCGGCGGCCGAAACCGGCCGTCCGTCTCGCCAGTTCGCCTCCCGACGACCCGCTGTTTCGGCGGCCGGGGTCCGGGAAGGGGCCGGACAGGGCAACTCCGGGGAGAGGGCGATGACGAGACAGTTCGACCCGTTCGGTCCATCAACGATCAACCGGCGACGGTTCATCCAGGGGGCGACGGCCACGGCGGTCCTCCTCGCCGGCTGCGGCGGCGACGAGGAGGAGGCGGCGGAACCGACCGGCAGGGCGCCCGGCCAGGAGTTCTCCGAGCCCGACGGCAAGCTCTCCGGCAGCCTCAAGATCCTCATGTGGAGCCACTTCGTGCCGCGTCACGACGAGTGGTTCGACAAGTTCGCGACGGACTGGGGCAAGGAGGTCGGCGTCGACGTCACCGTCGACCACATCGAGGTCACCGGCATCCCCACGCGCATCGCCTCCGAGATCTCCGCGGGATCCGGGCACGACGTGATCCAGTTCATCGCGCCGCTGCCCCAGTTCGAGCCGAGCGTCGTCGACATGAACGACGTGACGCAGGAGGCCGCCCGGCGCTTCGGCAAGCAGATCGAGCTGTGCAGGAAGAGCAGCTTCAACCCGACCACCCGGAAGTTCTTCGCCTACAGCCCGGGCTGGGTCCCGGATCCCGGCAACTACCGCAAGAGCATGTGGGAGCAGGCCGGCTTCCCCGACGGACCGACCACCTGGGACGACCTCAGGGAGGGCGGCTCCAAGATCAAGAGCGACCAGGGCGTGCAGCTCGGCATCGGCATGTCCCAGGAGATCGACTCCGACATGGTCGGCCGCTCGCTCATGTGGTCCTACGGCGGGGCGATCCAGGACGAGAACGAGAACGTGACGATCAACTCGCCGGAGACCGTCGAGGCCGTCCAGTACATGAAGGAGCTGTTCGAGGGAGCGATGACCGAGGAGGTCTTCGCATGGAACCCGGCCTCGAACAACCAGGGAATGGTCGGCGGCAAGCTGTCGTACATCGTCAACTCGATCTCGGCCTACCGGACGACGCAGAAGGTCAATCCCCAGCAGGCGAACGACGTCTTCTTCGTCCCGGCGCTCGAGGGGCCGGCCGACAACCTCGCCGCCCAGCACGTGATGTACAACTGGATCGTCCCGGACCACGCGAACAACGTGGACGCCGCCAAGGAGTTCCTGCTCCACTACACGGAGAACTACGCGCGGGCCACGTGGGAGTCCGAGCTGTACGACTTCCCCGGCTTCGGCAAGCTGGTTCCGGACCTGAACTCCTGGCTGGACGACGACCCCTTCGGCTCGGAGCCGCCGGACAAGCTCTCGGTGCTCAAGGACGCGCTCGACTGGAGCACGAACGTGGGCCGTCACGGCAACGCGAACACCGCGATCGGCGAGGTGTTCGGCACGTTCATCGTCCCCAACATGTACGCGCGCGCCGCGCGCGGGGGGCAGTCGCCGGAGGAGTCCGTGGCGCGGGCGGAGGCGCAGATCAAGCCGATCTTCGAGAAGTGGCGCAAGCGGGGGCTCGTGGGCGGCTCGGCTTGACGCCATGGCGCTCGCGGTCGAGGTTCGAGGGCTGAAGAAGCGCTACCACGGCGCGAAGGTCCACGCCGTGGACGGGGTGGACATCGAAACGAGCGAGGGTGAGTACTTGGTGCTGCTCGGCCCCTCGGGCTGCGGCAAGACCACGCTGCTGCGCACGATCGCCGGGCTCGAGGAGGCCACCGAGGGGGAGGTGCTGATCGGCGGGAACGTGGTCAACGGGCTGCCCCCTCGGGCCCGCCAGGTGGCCATGGTCTTCCAGAGCTACGCGCTCTATCCGCACAAGTCGGTGATGCAGAACATCGCCTTCCCGCTGAAGGCCGAGAAGATCGACAAGCAGGAGCGCGAGCGCAAGGCCCGCTGGGCGGCAGAGCTGCTCGGGATTGAGCCCCTGCTCGATCGCAAGCCGCGGCAGCTCTCCGGCGGCGAGCGTCAGCGCGTGGCGCTCGCCCGAGCGCTCGTACGCGACCCGAGCGTGTTCCTGCTGGACGAGCCGCTCTCGAACCTCGACGCCAAGCTGCGCGCCTCGGCGCGCGACGAGCTGAAGCAGTTCCAGGCGGATGTCGGCACCACCACGATCTACGTGACCCACGACCAGGCCGAGGCCATGGGCCTTGGCGACCGCATCGCGGTCATGTACGAGGGCAAGCTGCGCCAGATCGGCCCGCCGCGCGAGGTCTACGAGGACCCGGCCGACACGTTCGTCGCCACCTTCCTCGGCTCGCCGCCGATGAACCTCGTCCCCCGCGACGGGCATCTGGTCGGCTTCCGGCCCGAGAACCTGCTGCCCGCAGAGCTCGTGTCCGATGGGAACAGCCTGACCGCCCGGCTGAGCATCGCGCGGATCGAGTACCTCTCGGGCGACCGCCACGTCTACGGGACGCTGCACGGCATCGGTGAGGAGACCCGGGTGATCGCCCGGCTGCCGGCCACCGTCACGCTCCCCCTGGAGGACGGCGACGAGCGCGAGTTCGCGATCCACGAGCGCGATCTGCGCTTCTTCGACGCCGACACGGGCGAGCAGACAGCTGCCCAGCCGGTGCGCGCATGACGCCGCTCCAGGGGCGCACGAAGCTCGCGGACCGCGAAAGCGTCCTCGCTCCCCTCTTCCTACTGCCGGCGGTGGTCTACATCCTCGCGCTGGTGGCGTTCCCGCTGCTGCTAGCGCTCGCCTTCGCCTTCAGCGACGTCACGGTCGGGAACCCCAGCTTCAACTGGGTCGGGTTTCGCAACTTCGACCGCATCTTCGACGACCCGGTCTTCTGGAGCTCCCTGAGGAATACCTTGGTCTTCACCACGATCTCGATGGTGTTGACCGTCGTGCTGGCCAAGGCGCTGGCGATGATCCTGCTCGCCGACTTCCGCTTCAAGTGGCTCGTGCGGTTCCTCGTGCTGCTGCCCTGGACCACCCCGATCGCCCTCTCCGCGGTGGCCTGGCTGTGGATGCTCGACTCGGTCTACAGCCCGATCGACTGGGTGCTGCGCTCGCTTGGCTTCATCGAGAGCAACGTCTACTGGCTGGGGAAGGACACCCTGGCGATGGCGTCGGTGATCGCAGTCCACACCTGGCGCATCGTGCCGCTGGCCGCCGTGATCATCCTGGCCGGGCTCATCTCGATCCCCGATGACATCAAGGACGCCGCCGAGGTCGACGGCGCCGGCTTCTGGCGCAAGCTGTGGGAGATCACGCTGCCGCTCACGCTGCCGGTGATCGCCGTGGCGACCCTGTTCGGCGCCGTCCTGACGTTCACCGACATGAGCGTCGTCTACATCCTCACCCGCGGCGGGCCCGAGAACGCCACGCAGGTCCTGCCGAGCTATGCCTTCCTGAAGGGCATCGGCAGCGGCGACCTCGCGCAGGGCGCGGCGATCGCGCTGTTCCTGTTCCCGCTCATGCTCGCCGCGGCGATCGCGATCCTGCGGTCGGTACGGAAGATGGAGACGTTCTGATGGCCGAGTCGCGGGCCGGAACCCCAGCGGCCGTGGGCGCGCCAGGGAGACTTGCCGTCGCCGACAGTGCCCACGTGGAGCGGACGCGGCGCCGCACCGCCACCCGCCATCGCCTCGGGCGGGTGGGCCTCTATCTGCTCGCCGTGGGCGCCGCGTTCGTGGCCGCGCTGCCCTTTATCTGGGGCACGATCACCGCCTTCAAGGAGGACGCCGACCTCTACAACAGCGAGAACAATCCGTTCGTCTTCAACCTGGATCCCACCGCCGAGCACGTGACGTTCCTGTTCAGCGACACGCAGTTCCTCACCTTCGCCGCGAACACGCTCTGGGTGGGGCTGGTGGTGTCGGCGATTACC
>JBKGUS010000234.1:0-14659 GCA_046462295.1 Thermoleophilaceae bacterium
ACGGTGGTGTCGCCCTTCCGCGACGACACCGTCACGGGCACGATCTCCTCCGGCAGCCGCCCCTCGTCGGTCGCCTGGACGGCGAGCTCGTGCGAGCGCAGCGCGAACTTGTCCATGTCCGCCCGGGTGATCTCGAGCTCCTCGCCGACCTCGTCCGCCTCCTCGCCCATGTGCTTGCCGGTGAAGGGGTTGGTCAGGCCGTCGTGGACCATCGCGTCGAGCGCCTTCGCGTCGCCCATGCGGAAGCCGAAGCGGGCCTGCTTGAGCATGTACGGGGCGTTCGACATCGACTCCATGCCGCCGGCCACCGCCACGTCGAGGTCGCCCGCGCGCACCGCCTGGTCGACCATCCCGGCGGAGCGGAGTCCGGAGGCGCACACCTTGTTGACGGTCTCCGACGACACCTCCTTGGGGATGCCGGCCTTGATCTGCGCTTGGCGGCTCGGGATCTGGCCCTGCCCGGCCTGCAGCACCTGCCCGAAGACGACGTGCTCGACCTGCTCCGGCGCCACCTCGGCGCGCTCGAGCGCGGCGGCGATGACGGTGCCGCCGAGTTCGGTGGCGTCGAGGGAGGCCAGGCCGCCGCCCATCTTGCCGAACGGGGTGCGGGCGGCGCCGAGGATCACGGTCTTGGGCATGTGGTCAGGTCTCCTTGGGTGGCGGCTGCGGCGACCAAAGACCTTAGACTGCGCGGCCAGGCATCGTCGGGGGACACCCCACCCTGCGCAGCCGGCCGAGCCGGCTGCTTCGGGCCTCGGGGGCGCGAGCCCCCGGTCGCTCTAGACTGCCCGCCCCATGATCGCGGTCAGAGCCAGGAGGGGCGCGCCGGAGGAGACGGCCGCCGACACACGCGTCGTCGCGCTGTTCGAGGGCGAGTCGCTCGACGACGAGCGCCTCCAGCGCCTCGTCGAGCTCGGCGAGGCGAAGGCGGGCCTGAAGAAGGTCGCGGTCGCGCACGAGGACGCCCCCGGCGGCGGCCAGCGGCGCGTTCTGATCGCCGGCCTCGGCAAGCGCGACGAGCTGGACGCCGAGCGGGCGCGGGTCGCCGCGGCCGCTGCCGCCGCGCGCGCCAAGGAGCTCGGCGCGGTGTCCCTGTCCTGGGCCGCGCCCGCGGGCGAGGGCGTGGCCGGCGCCATCGTCGAGGGCACGCTGCTGAAGCTCTACTCGTTCGACCGCTTCAAGTCCTCCGGCGAGGACGACGACAGCGACGGCCTCGAGTCGCTCGAGGTGACGGGCGCCGCCGTCGAGGAGGCCGAGGTGGACCGGGCGCGGGTCGCATCCGAGGCCGCCAACGCCGCCCGCGACCTCCAGAATCTGCCGGCGAACGTCGCCACTCCGGCGTTCCTCGCCGACCGCGCCGCCGAGATCGCCGCCGAGCACGAGACGCTCGAGGTCGAGCTGCTCGACCGCGAGGCGATCGTCCGGCGCGGCATGGGCGCCTTCGCCGCGGTGGCGCAGGGCTCCCACGTCGAGCCGCGCATGATCGTGCTGCGCCACCGCCCCGCCGGAGCCACGGGTCCGCACCTGGGCTATGTCGGCAAGGCGGTGACCTTCGACACGGGCGGGATCTCGATCAAGCCCTCGGCGAAGATGCAGGAGATGAAGTTCGACATGTCGGGCGGCGCCGCCGTGATCGAGGCGACCGGCGCCATCGCCCGGCTGGGGCTGCCGGTCAACCTGACCGCCGTCGTGCCCTCCACCGAGAACATGCCGAGCGGGCACGCGGTCAAGCCGGGCGACGTCGTCACCGCGCTGAACGGCAAGACCATCGAGGTGAACAACACCGACGCCGAGGGGCGCCTGATCCTGGCCGACGCCCTCTGCTACGCCGTCGAGCAGGGAGCCGAGCGGATCGTCGACATCGCCACCCTCACCGGCGGTGTGCTGGTCGCGCTCGGGCACACGCACGCCGGCCTGTGGTCGAACGACGACGACTGGTTCGACGCCGTCGCGGCGGCCTCGGACGCGACCGGGGAGATCGGCTGGCGAATGCCGCTTCACCCCGAGTACCTCGAGCTCACCAAGGGGAGCGTGGCGGACCTGCAGAACGCCTCGGATCAGCGCGTGGCTGTGTCCAACTATGCGGCCGAGTTCCTGCGCCAGTTCGTCGACGAACGCCCGTGGGTGCACGTGGACATCGCCGGAACGGCCTGGGGGATGACCCGCAACTACGTGGGCAAAGGCGCCAGCGGGTTCGGCACGCGCATGTTGATCGAGCTCGGCCGCAGAGCGGTTTCCTAGAGGTTCTCGGCCCGTTTCCCGCGCGTTTCACGCTCTGTGACGTCGGTCACACAGCGTTTAGGTCCCGCTTTGCCTGGCTAATGTGACCGAGTAGCCGGAAATCGGCCCTGCTCGCGCGCAGGGGGAGAGACGCGCGAGCTCGGGAAGCCCTGGCGGCGCCGTGGCGCCATGCCGGGCAGTTGTCACCGGAGGTGATGTTCTCTGTCTCGACGGAGAGCGATCGTCGCGTGCGCATGCGCGGCGGGCGTGGCCGTGGCCGCGCCGGCGGCGGACAGCCGTCCAACCGAGCAGATATTCGCTTCGCAGACCGACGCGTTCGTGTCGCCGTCGCGGCTGCCGGAGACGGGTGATGGCCGCAGTTACCTGAACCTGTACGAGAAGGCGAAACGTCAGGACGGCGATCCCGGCAGGAACATCCTGCTCCGGGGCGTCGCCACCGAGAACGAGCGCATCAGGTCGGCCACGGAGGCCGAGCTGCGCGAGTCCATCGGGGTCCTGAAGCGGATGACCGCCACGGTCCCGGCCGCGAGCGGCGGCGCTCCCAGCCCGCAGCTAGAGGCGATCGCCGCGTGCGAGTCGGGCGGCGACCCGACGGCCATCGGCGGCGGCGGCCTGTACCGCGGCAAGTACCAGTTCACGTACGAGACGTGGGCGTCGGTCGGCGGCACGGGAGACCCCGCGGCCGCGCCGGAGGCCGAGCAGGACGCGCGCGCCGCGGCCCTGCTGGCCCGTGACGGCGCCGGCCACTGGCCGGTGTGCGGCGGGTGACGCGGATGGACTCGATGCGATCCGCCGTTTTATTGGTCGCGTGCGCCGGCGCGCTGGCAGCAGTGCTGATGCTCGCCGCCGCGGCCGCTCCGCCCACCGCCACAGTCGGTGGCGTGGCGGAGGCCGAGGCGGCGGCGGAGGAGGCGCCGAAGCGCTTCCGCACGGGCTACCTGCGCTGGCGCGGACGCCTGCAGCGCCACGACCTGTACGTCGGCCGTGACCTGCTGCCCCGCGTCCGCGCGGCGGACGGCAGCGCCCGGCCGCCTACGCGTCGCGAGCTGCGGGGCTCCATCCACCGGATGCAGCATCGTTGGGCTCGCTACACGCGGACGACCAGGCGCGGCCGGAACGCCATGTTCAAGCTGAAGATCCGGCGTGCCGTGCCGCGCTGGGGCAAGCAGTACCTGCGCAGCATCCGCTTGTGCGAGTCGCGCAACAACCCGCGCGCCGTCGGTGGCGGCGGGGCGTACCGCGGCCTCTACCAGTTCTCGATCAGCACGTGGTACGTCGTCGGCGGCAAGGGTGATCCGGCCGCCGCTGTCCGCCACGAGCAGACCTGGCGCGCCTGGCTCCTGCTGAGCCGGCACGGGTCAGGGCACTGGCCGGTGTGCGGCTAGCGCCCGAGGCCGGCTTCTGAAGCAAAGAGGCCCGCCGGTTTCGGCGGGCCTCTTCCGTTCCAGCCTCAGGTGGTCCTACCGGCGAGGCTCGTGGTACTCCTCGTCGCGCACGACCTCGCCCTGCTCGTTGCGCTCGACGTGGCGCCCGCGCTCCTCGCTGGGCGTCTCGGTGTGCTCGTGGTGCCGGACGGCGCCTTCGCCGTTCCCGGCGCCCGTGGCTCCGGCCGTGGTCGCACGGCCCTCGCGTTGCTCCGCGTGGCGGCGGTCGAACTCGGCGGCCGCCTCCTTCTCGTCCATGTCCGGATGGCGGCTCGCGGCCTCGATGTGGCTGTCACGCGCCTGGCGGTGCTTCTCCTCAGCCTCCGCGGCCCGCTCGCGGGCGAGCGCCTCCTGGCGCCGCGCCTCGGCGGCCTGCGCGTCGGCCTCGGCCCTAGTGCGGTCGGCGTCGGCGCGGTGGACCTCGGCCTCCCGGCCGATCTCGCGCGCCTCATGACGGCGCGTCTCGCGCTTGCGCTCGCGGCCCTTCCGGCCCACGAAGACGAACAGCGCGAGCAGGATCAGCGCGACTACGACAATGGCGATGATGACCCCAGTGCTCATACCCCTGGTCTCCCCTTTCTCGTGTGGGGACCCGTTACCCAGATGGGCGGTAGCTACTCGGAAACAGTCTTCTCGGGATCCAGCTCTTCGAGCTCCCGTTTGAGCACTTTTCCGGTGGCGTTGCGAGGCAGCTCGTCCATGAAGACGATCTCACGCGGCACCTTGTAGCGGGCGAGGTTCTGCTTCACGTGGCCCTTTAGGTCGTCCTCGCTCGCGTCCTTCCCCTCCTCGAGCACGACGAACGCGCGGAGGCGCTGGCCGAACTCCTTGTCCTCCACCCCCACCGCGGCCGCCTCGGCCACCGCCTCGTGGCGGGTGAGCAGGTCCTCGACCTCCTTCGGGAACACGTTCTCGCCCCCGGACACGATCATCTCGTCGTCGCGGCCCTCGACGAAGAGGCGCCCGCCGTCGTCGAAGCGGCCGACGTCGCCGGTGGCCATGAGGTTCCCGATCACGTCCTTCGAGCCGCCGCCCGTGTACCCCTCGAAGAGCATCTCGTTGCCGACGAAGATCCGGCCGGCCTCGCCCGGCGGCACCTCGTTCTGCTCCTCGTCGTAGAGCTTCACGATCGTCCCGCGGGGCGGCTTGCCCGCGGTGCCGGGGGCGGCGCGCATGTCGGCCGGGGTGGCGATCGAGGCCCAGGCGACCTCGGTCGAGCCGTAGAGGTTGTAGAGGTTGTCGCCGAACGCGTCCATCCACTCGATGGCCAGGTCGCCGGGCAGCGCGGACCCGCTGGCGGCGACGACCTCCAGTGACGAGACGTCGTACTTCGCGCGCGTCTCCTCCGGCAGCTCCAGGATCCGCTGCATCATCACCGGCACCACCACGAGCGAGTCGCAGCGGCGGCGCGCCACATCGGCCAGGCAGGCCTCGGGTTCGAACTTGCGGCGCAGCACGAGCGTGGTGCCGAGGATGAGGCCGAGCGAGAAGTGCGCGAACCCCCAGGAGTGGAACAGGGGCGCCGCGATGTGGCTCGTCTGGCGCGCCTTCAGCGGGATCCTCGACAGCAGCGACACCACCGGCTCGAGCGACTGCGGGTTGGCGCGCGAAGCTCCCTTGGGCGACCCGGTGGTCCCGCTCGTGAGGATCGTGGCGCGCCCCTCGCGCTCGGGCGGCACGACGTCGGAGGGGTCGCCGCCGGCGATCAGCTCCCCCAGGGTCGGGTACGGGAGATCGTCCGAGTCGTGCCAGGCGATGAAGCGCTTGCGCCGCTTGGCAGCGTCCGAAAGCAGGTCGCCGAACTCCTCGTCGTAGACGATCCCCTTCGGCTTCTCGCGCCCCACCACCTCGGTGAGTTGCGGAGCCGCGAAGGCGGTGTTGAGGTAGAGCGCGTCGGCGCCCAGCTTGGAGATCGCCGCCGTTGCCTCGACGAAACCGCGGTGGTTGCGGCACATCACCGCCACGCCGTCGCCCTCGACGATCCCGGCGTCCGAGAGTGCGTGCGCCAGCGCGTTCGAGCGCTTGTGGAGCTTGCCGAACGTGAGCGTGCCGAGCTCGTCGACGATCGCGGTCTGGTCGGGGAAGCGGTCCGCCAGCGAGATGGTTCCCGCCGCCGGGCTTCGGCCCCAGCGGGCCATGGTCTGGAGGACCTTCAGGACGCGGTCGGGCCGCATGGGCCGGATCACCCCGGCCTCGGCAAGGATCTTGGCGCCGCCGAGCGCGTGGACCACGCGCGCCGGCACGTTCATGCCCTCTTCGCTCACTCCTACGATCCTTTCACGCCGCCTGCCTCCGGCGCGTCGGTGCAGTCCGTGCGATCGGCGGCCAGGTCGACGGCCGGCCCTCGGGACGGCGCACCCGGTGCGGCTCGCCGGGCGGGAGGTCGCTCAGCAGCTCCCGGGTCTCTGGGCGGCGGAGCTGCTCGAGGACGGTCCGCTCGGCCGTCTCGATCACCTGCTGGCGCCGCTTCGCGCTCATCAGGTTGCGGCCCATCACCGTCAGGTCGTCCTGCGTCGGCTCGATCGTCACGACCTCGGTCCCGAGCCGGCGCACCTTGCGCGCCTCGTGCGCGAGGCGGCGGCCGTTCGCGCCGCGGCCAAGGGCGCCAAGCCAGTCGCGCGGGTCGGCCGGCGAACCCGGCGCACCGGACAGCGGGTTGAGGCAGATTACGAGGTCGAGACCGCGCCCTGCCAGGAGGTCCATGCTCGAGGCGGAGCAGACCCCGCCGTCCACGTAACGGCGCCCGCCGATCTCGACCGGTCGGTAGATGCCCGGGATCGCGCACGAGGCGGCGACCGCGTCGGCGACCCGTGCGCGGGGAGCCGTCGCGGCCGAACGGGACGCGCCGGCCGCTCCCGTAGTCGCAGGCCACTGCCCAGAAGTTCGGATGCTCGACCCAGCGGCCGGCCACCGCGCGGCCCACCACCTCCTTGAGCGGCTCGGTCGAGATGAGGCCCGCCGGCAGCCAGCCGGCCAGCAGCTGCAGCGGCGTGTGGCGCAGCGGGTTCGAGAGCGCCGTGAAGGCCATCCGCAGCGAGCCGGGGCCGATCCCGGAAAGGCCGCGATGGAGGCGGAAGACGGCGCCGGCCGCGCGGTCGGCCTCGGCGGCGGGGCGGCCGTCGGGACCCGTGAGGCCCTCGAACGACTCGCCGCGTGAGTGGGCGACCATGAACCAGGGCGGGACGCCCGCCGCGAGCAGCGACCCGATCATCGCGCCGGCCGAGGTCCCCACGACGTAGTCGGCGCTGCCGGGATCCCATTCGGTCTCGCGGGAGAGGGCGTGGAGAGCGCCCGTCATCCACGCGCCGCCCAGCACCCCGCCCGCTCCGAGGACCAGCCCCGCCTTCATGGCCCTTCGGTCCCCTTCACAGCTGGGTGTGAAACGCATTTGGCCCTCGATTCCAGGGTAAGTGCAGGTGTGTTCCGGCTCAGCGTGGCCCTGCTCCTCGTGGCGATCGCCGCGACCGGTTGTCAGTATCCACGCGACCCGGACGGCACCCTGAACCGGGTCGAGGGCGGCGTCATGCGCGTGGGCGTGACCGAGGCCGACCCCTGGGTCGTGCTCGAGGGCGACCGGCCGGTCGGCGGCGCCGAGGTGGAGCTGGCGCGCCGCTTCGCCCGCGACCTGGGTGCTCGGATCGAGTGGGTGCAGGGCTCCGAGGAGGAGCTGGTGGAGGCCGCGAAGGAGGGCCAGGTCGACCTGATCGTCGGGGGATGGACGAACAAGTCGCGCTGGAAGAAGGACGTGGCCTTCACCCGGCCGTACGTGGAGACGCGCGCGGTCGTCGGGATCCCGGCGGGCGAGTCGTTCCCGGACGACTTCGCGGGCGTACCTGTGGCCGCCGAGCTCGGGAGCGAGGAGGAGGGCCTGCTGGCGCAGAAGACCGAGGCGCGCGTGGTGCCCGTCCCTGACTTGGCGCCGCGTGCCGGGCGGCCCGCCGCCGTCCCGCACTACCTGCTCGACGACCTCGAGCTGACCGACAGCGGCACCGAGCTCGACGAGGCGAAGCACGTGATGGCCGTGAAGCTCGGCGAGAACGCGTTCCTGGTGCGACTCGAGCGCTTCCTGCTGGAGCGCGAGGACGAGATCGAGCGCCTGCTGATCGAGGAGGGGCGGCCGTGAGCTCGCAGCCCGAGACCCCGCGGCGCGAGTTCGAGCTGCCGCGCGAGCTCGAGGAGCAGCAGCGCAAGGCGGTGCGGCTCGAGTGGATCACGCTCGCGTACATGCTCAGCGCGATCGTGCTGCTGTTCCTGACGCTGGGCCAGTCGCAGGCGATGAAGGCGGCGTGGATCGAGGACCTGCTGAGCCTGCTGCCGCCGGCAGCGTTCCTGATCGCGTCGCGGCTGCGCAAGCGCGACCCGAGCGAGAAGTTCCCCTGGGGCATGCACCGCGCCGTGACGGTGGCGTACGTGTTCGCCGCCCTCGCCCTGCTCGTGATGGGCGGCTACGTGTTCTTCGACTCGGCGATCAAGCTGGTGCGCGCCGAGCACCCGCCGATCGGCGTGATCCAGCTCTTCGGCGAGGAGATCTGGCTCGGCTGGGCGATGATCGCGGCGCTCGTGTACAGCGGCGCGCCGGCGGTCTTCCTGGGACGCGCCAAGCGACGGCTGGCCGACGACCTGCACGACAAGGTCCTGTACGCCGACGCCCAGATGAACAAGGCCGACTGGATGACGGTCAGCGCGGCGATCGTGGGGATCATCGGCATCGGCTTCGGGCTCTGGTGGGCGGACGCGGTGGCCGCACTGTTCATCTCGCTCGACATCGTCCACGACGGCTGGAAGAACGTTCGCGTGGCGGTGCACGACCTGATGGACGCGCGCCCGCGGCGCCACGACGCGCGCGAGTACCACCCGATCGTGGAGCGCATGAACGCCGAGGTGAACGGCTCCGACTGGGTGGAGCGCGGCGCGGTGCGGCTCCGCGAGGAGGGCCACGTGTTCACGGGCGAGGTGATGGTCGTGCCGCGGGCGGAGGCGCTGGCCGACGCCGCCGAGCTGATGGAGCGGCTCGAGGACCTGGCCGAGCACCTGCTCTCGCTCGAGTGGAAGGTGTACGACATCGTGGTCGTGCCGGTGAGGGAGATCGACATACCGTCGCCCGGCGTGACCATGGGCGAGCAGGAGTCGGCCGCGGGCGATCACCACTCGTCCGCGGGCGATCACGACTCGTCGCTCTCGGGATCCCAGTAGGCGTCCTTCTGCCATGGCGGCTCGATGTCCTCGCCGATGGGGCGGTAGCCGCGCGCGTCGAGGGTCTCCAGGGGGACGAGCCGGAGGCCCCCGGCGGTCGTCGTGCGCTCGTTCAGGTCGCGGCCGGGCACGAGCGGCGCCTGGTCGACGCGGAGGGGCGAACCGCGCAGCTCGTGGCGGAGCGGGATGTGGCCGGCGTGGCTGCCGCGCGACACGCGCGTCCAGCCGGTGCGGACGGTCCACTCGTTCCGGCACCAGAACCACTTGCAGCCCTGCCAGTGGCGATGCGAGGTCGCGCGCACGTGGGCCCGGCCGTCGGGATCGATTCGGACGGCGTAGGCCTCCCAGTCGTCCCGATGGGAGCCGGGGTAGGGCAGCGGTCGGCGCACGAGGCCGTGGCGCTGCGCTCGCCGCCAGGCAGCGTCCCAAAGCGCGTCGGAGCCGGCCCAGACGGTGGTGGAGTCGGGGTAGTAGAGCCAGTACTGGATGTAGGTCCGGCCGCCGCGGCGCAGGAGGCGGGTGAAGGCGGTTGCGCGCTCGCCGGCGTCGGTGCGGTGGACGTCGAGGCCGGGATCGTCGGGCGCCTCGGCGCAGGCCGTACGGCGGCAGTCGCGCCAGTCGACCGGAAGCTGGCGCTCGCCCGGCTCGTAGACGAGGTTGGGGGCGAGCTCGCGGACGAGAGCGGCGTCGCGCGCGCCGTACGCGCGCGTCAACGAGCCGTCACCGCCGTGACACTCCCGGTCGATCGTGCAGACGACGCGATAGGCGAGGAAGCCGCCGAAGGAGCGGCCATCGAGGCGGAGGGCCAAGCCGGCGAGCGCACCGAGGGCGAGCGAGGCCAGGAGCACGAGCATCGTGAGCTCGACGGCGGCCTGGCCGCGCTCGTCGCGAGCGCCGGGGGGCCGGCGGCACGCGCTCTCGCGGCGGCGGCGGCCGAGCGCGGCCAGCGGGATCGCTGCGCCGAGCAGCCATGCAAACGCCACGAGCGGCTGGCCGAGCGCGAGGACGTCGCGTGCCACGAAGCCCGCTGCGGCCCCTCCCGCGATGGCGCTCCAAGCGGCGAGCGCAACAGCGTTGATCCTGGCCGCCATCCTCAGTCTTCGAGGAGGTAGTCGTGTGGGTTGAAGCAGGTGTTGACGATGGAGAGAGCGACGTCGACGGGCAACGGCTCCGTGGGGGCCGACGGGTGCTCGAGCTCGTGCTTCCATCGCTTGTAGCCGAGGCAGACGATCCAGCCGTGCTTGGCGACGCCGCCGATGCCGGCGACGCTCCCGGCAATACCGACGGCCCCGGCCAGGGAGGCCGGCGGCGACGGGATGGACTTCATGGGGAGCGGAGCAGCGCGTGCGGGCGACGTCGCCGCCGTCCGAACCGGCATCCGGCCCACTCCGCGCGCCGTCCTCGTGATCCGCTTCGCGACCGCCTCCCCCACCCCGCGGTCGGCCTCGGGTCCGGCGAACACCGCCGCCGCTCCCAGCACCAGGGCGGCCACGAGCACCAGCGCCACCCATTCGACCGTCGCCTGTCCGCCCTCCCCATGCACGCCGCGCGACCGTAAGGCCGCGCGGCTTGCACGTGTGCGTCGTGCGTGACGCTATGGAGACAACTGAGCGACGACGGCTATATGCGTCCCGCTGCCTGCCGCTGCCGCCGCGCGATCGCGTCGACTATCACCGCCGCCAGCAGCACCGCGCCGGTGACCATGAACTTCACGGCGGTCTCGTACCCGAGCAGGTCCATGCCGTTCGAGATCGACTGGATGACGAGCGCGCCCAGCAGCGCGTGCCAGACGCTGCCGCGACCGCCGAACAGGCTCGTCCCGGCGATAACCGGTGCGGCGATCGCCAGCAGCAGGAACTCCCCCGATCCCGACGCCTGGTTTACCGCGAGAAGCCGCGACGCGGCCATAATCCCGCCGACCGCGGCCATCGTCGAGGCGATCATGAACACGAGCACCCGCACGCGCATGACGTTGATGCCCGCGCGGCGCGCGGCCTCGGCGTTTCCGCCGACGGCGTAGATGTGCCGTCCGAACGTCGTCCTCGCGGTGACGTAGAAGAAGATCAGCACGAAGCCGACCAGGATCAGGATCGCGAGGGGCAGGCCGCGGTCGTCGTTGAGGATCCAAATCGCCACCAGCGTGACCACGGCCACGAGCACGATCCGCAGCACCAGCGTCCCGAGCGGGTCTGCCGACAGCCCTTCGCGGAGGCGTCGCTGCCGTCCGAGCAGCGTGACCGCGGCAAACGCCGCGATCGCCAACACCGCGAAGATCCAGCCCACCGTGTCGCTGTAGAAGGTGCTGGTCAGGCCGACGATCTTCTGGTCCGTGAGGTTCACCGTGCCGGTCTCGCCCAGCACCTCCAGCTGGGCCCCCGGCCACGCGAGCAAGCCCGCCAGCGTCACCACGAACGAAGGTATGCCGAAGCGGGTGAAGACCGAGCCCTGGAACAGCCCGATTGCGGTCCCGGCGAGGATGCCGGCGGCGAGCCCCAGGTAGGGCGACCAGCCGTTCTGCTCCACCAGCACCGCCACGATCGCCGAGCACACGCCGCTCACGGCGCCGACCGACAGGTCGATCTCCCCGAGCAGCAGCACGAGCACGACGCCGACCGCCACCAGCCCTACGGCGGTCGCCTGAAGCACCAGGTTGGTCAGGTTGACGGAGCTGAGGAAGCGGTCCTCCTGGCTGTAGAAGATCGCCCAGATGACCACCAGGACGAGGACCACCCGCAGCTCGGCCAGGTCGCCCTGGATGAAGCGCCGGAGCAGGTCGGCGCGCGGCGGGGCGACCTCGGCGTCGGCGGTCGCGGCGGCGGCGCCGCCCCCCTGGGCACTCATTGCTCGTCCTCCCTCTCCTCGCCGAGGCGCCCGAACTCGGCGCCCGTGATCGCGGCCACGACCTCCTCCTGGCTCGCCTCGTGCGCGCCGAGGTCAGCCGCCTTGCGCCCGAGCCGCAGCACGTAGATGCGGTCGGCCACCTCGAACACGTCGGCCAGGTTGTGGCTGATCACGACCACCGCGTGCCCCTCCTCCTTGAGCCGCTTGATCAGGTTCAGCACCAGCGCGGTCTGGCGGACGCCGAGTGCCGCGGTCGGCTCATCGAGCACGACGAGCTTCGGATCCCCCAGCAGCGAGCGGGCGATCGCAACCTGCTGGCGCTGCCCGCCCGAGAGCGTGCCGACCTCGGAGCGCATGTCGACGATCGTCACCGCGAGCCGGCCGAGCAGCTCCCCGGTCTGCTTCTCCATCGAGGTCTCGTCGAGGGCGAGGGTGCCCTCCTCGCGGCCCAGGAAGAGGTTCTCGACCACGTCGAGGTTGTCGCACAGGGCGAGGTCCTGGTAGACGGTCGCGATGCCGAGGTCCGTCGCGTCCGTCGGTCCGGTGATCCTCACCTCGTTCCCCTCGAAGAGGATGCGTCCCTCGTCGACCGGGTGGATGCCGGCGATCGCCTTGACGAGGGTCGACTTGCCGGCGCCATTGTCGCCCACCAGCGCCACGACCTCGCCGTTGTGGACCTCGAAGTCCACCTCGCTCAGCGCCTGCACCGGACCGAAGCTCTTGCTGACCCCCTCGAGGGCGAGCACGGGCGTGTTCGCGTCCATCTGCCGAAGGCTCCTTTCGTGAACCCGGGGCTCCCGGCGGCGCAGCGTGCGCCGCCGGGCCCATCCCGGAATTCTCTACTGAATGCCCGCTTCCTCGCAGGCTGACGCGTACCGCCCGGAGCAGATCTCGTCCACCGAGTAGAACTGATCCTTGACGATCGTGTCCTGGATGTTCTCCTTCGTCACAGCCACCGGCTCGAGCAGGACCGACGGCACGGCCTTCATGCCGTTGTCCGTCTCGCCGTTAATGAGGTTGGCGGGCGGCTCCTCGCCGCGCACCAGCGCTACGGCCAGCTCCGCCGCGGCCTCGGCCTCCGGCTTGATCGCCTTGTAGACGGTCATGTACTGCTCGTCGACCAGGATCCGCTGGATCGCGGCAAGCTCGGCGTCCTGGCCGGTGGTCGGCCGCGTCTTCGGATCGATGCCGTTGCCCTTCATCGCGGCGATCGCGCCACCGGCGGTGCCGTCGTTGGCCGCGTAGACGCCCACGAACCCGTCCTTGCCGAGCGCCGTGATCGCCTGCTCCATCTCCTGCTGGGCCCGGTCCGGGCTCCAGTCGGGCGTGTCGTACTCACGCGCCACCTCGAACGGGCTGTCGTCGATGACGCTGTGCGCGCCCTTCTTGAACAGCGTCGCGTTGTTGTCGGTGGGCGCGCCGTTGATCATCACGATGTCGCCCTGGGCGCCGTCCTCCTCGAGCTTCTGGACGAGGCTCTCGCCCTGGAGCTGGCCGACCTTCTCGTTGTCGAACGAGATGTAGTAGTCGACGTCCGCGTCGAGGATCAGGCGGTCGTATGAGATCACCGGGATGTCCTGCGACTTGGCGCGCGTGACCAGAGGAGCCGCGGCGGCCGCGTCGACCGGGTCGAGCACGAGCACCTCGGCGCCCTGCGTGATCGCCGCCTCGGTCTGCTGCTGCTGCTGTGCGGCGTCCTGGTCGGCGTTCGAGTAGATGATCTCGCAGTCGGGGCAGAGCTCCTCGACCTTGCGCTCGAAGTTCGGCCGGTCGTGGGCTTCGTAGCGTGCGGTCTTGGTCTCCGGCAGGAGCAGCGCGATCGTGCCGCCGCCGCTGTCGCCGCCGCCACCACCACCGCCACCGCCATCGTCGTCGTCGTCATCGCCGCAGGCGGCGACGGCCATCGCGAGGGCGAGTGCCATCACGACGGCGATCATGCTCCAGCGTCTGTCCTTCATGGGGGGTTCCTCCTCCTTAGCTTTCCGTCTCCGTGGCCTGTAGTGCCGGCATCCGGGTGCCCTGAGCCAGGCTGGCCTCCTGAAGGACAAGCGCCACGGCCCCGAGCAGCTCGGCCCGCTCGCCGAGCTCGCCGGGAACGATCGACACGTCCTCTCCCGCGCTTGGTATGGCGCGGAGGCTGACCGACTCCCTGAGCGGGTCGAGCAGCAGGGCGCCGGCCTGGCCCATGCTGCCCCCGACCACGATCCGTTCGGGGTTCACCAGATTGCAGAGGTTCGCGACCGCCACCCCGATGTGACGGCCGGCGTCGGCGATCGCCCGCCGGCAGCCGGGGTCGCCCTCGGCGGCGCGAACGACGACTGCCTCGGGGTCGAGCTCCTCTCCGAAGCTGCGCGACAGCAGGCTGGCGATCGCCGCCGCCCCGGCGTAGGTCTCGAGGCAGCCGCGGTTGCCGCAGCGGCAGATGTCGCCGGTCTCGTCGATCGTCGTGTGGCCGATCTCCCCGGCCGTCCCGCCGGCCCCCTCGAACAGCTTCCCGTCGATCACGATCCCGGCACCGATGCCGGTCGCGAGCTTGAGGTACACGACGCTCTCCGACCCGCGGCCCGCGCCCCAGGTGGTCTCGGCCAGGGCGCCGAGGTTGGCGTCGTTCCCCACCCGCACGGGCAGGTCGACCAGCGCGGCCATGTGCTCCTGCGGCGCCGTGCCCGCCCAGCCGGGCAGGATCGCCGACGACCCGACCATGCCCGTGTTCTGCACCGGGCCGGGGATGCCCATGCCCACGCCGAGCACGCGGTCGCGGTCGGCGCCGAGGTCCTCGAGCACGCGGTCCACGAGCTCGGCCGCCCGCACCATTCCCTCGCCCGCCTCGTAGTCGTCGGTCATCTCGACCCATTGCTCGCCGAGCAGCTCGTGCGAGAGGTCCGCGAGCGCGACCGCCAGGTGCCGCTTGCCGAAGTCGATGCCAAGTGCGAAGCCGGCGGAGGGGTCGAGCGCGATCA
>JBKGUS010000235.1:0-3943 GCA_046462295.1 Thermoleophilaceae bacterium
CTCGCGATCTCGATCACGATCCTCGGTCGCGAGCTCGGCACGGCCTCGCCCCGCCGGATGGTGGAGCGGCTCCGCACCCGGCTCAGCAAGCCCGCACCCGAGAGCGTGCCGTAGGCGAGCCCCCGCGTCAGGCGACTCCGCGCGTCGAGCGCCGCCGGGCCCGGACCAGGCCATCGCCCGACGCCGCGCCCGCGTGCGGCGCCTCGCCGAGCAGGGTAAGTCGGCCGGCCAGATCGCGGACTGTGTGGGTCCCGGTTTCGTAGGCGAAGCGGAAGCTCCGGGGGTGCCCCATAAGACATCCTGCGGCCGGCGAGCCGATCCTCACCGGTGTAGGCGGCGGCTTCGGGCGTTCCCTGCTGAGCGCGTTGATCGGCGCTGTATAGCCGTGGTACGTTGGCCGTTCCGGCAAGAAGGGGACTCCATGGCAGTGTCGTGCGGACGGCGCATCCAGGCGCTTTGGAGCAACGAGCAGCGTTCCAACGCGTGGGTGTACGTCAGAGGGGCGGGGTGGCGCAAGCTCGACGACCGCGCGGATGATGCCTGCACCGACCTGCTCGCTTTGGCGGCTCAGGCCAAGGCGGAGAACGCGCTGGTCAAGATCCGGGAAGAGCTGCGCGGCGGTCGGTGGTTCATCACCGAGATCTATGACCTCTCGCCCGGCGTCGACGCGCCTGCGCAGGAGATCAGCTTTAGCGTGTCGGAATGCATCTTCGGCTGGACCGCCGCGTTCAGGCAGCAGGGCACGAATATCACGGCGCGAATCCAGCTCAACCCGGACGCCGACGTCTCGAGCTCGCTGTTTGACGAGGTGAAGCAACGGTGGAAGCAGGGCATCGAGGACAAGTGGAGCTACCGGTTCGCCTGCTGCCGGCGCCCGGGTTGCACCTCGCCCTGCGCGCTCACCTTCCAAGTGGAGTGGGTGACCGCCCGCCCGCATCTCCAGGTCCGCGTGAAGAAGGGCGGCGGCCGGAGCAACCTCGGGCTGTGGCACACCGACGACTCCGGCGATGTCGCCTCACACGAGTTCGGCCACCTCCTGGGCCATCCCGACGAGTACAGCGAGCCCGACGTGTGTCCGAACCGTTCGCCGGTCGACACGGGCACGGTGATGGACGACAACACGGAGGTCGTGGAGCGGCTCTGCCGGCCGTTCTGCGACCGGCTCGGGCAGGACACGACGGCGGCCTGACGGTGATGCCGGAAACGCCGAAACACACCCCGGAGCCGCTCGAGGAGCCCGAGGCGCTGCGGTCCGCCCTGGAGCGCGCCGCCGACGGCAAGGCCGATCGCAGGCTCGAGATCTCGCTGCGGGTCGTCGGTGGAGCGCCGTCGCAGCGTTACCGCTTCGAGTTCGTCGCCCGGGGCACAGGCAGAGCGTCAACGGAGCTCAGCTGCGAGGCGACCGATCGCGAGGGGAAATCGAACGAGCGGCTCGATTCGGCGGAGCTCGCCGACCTCGCCCGCAAGATGCTCGCGAGCGGCATCCTGGAAACGCCCGCCGAGGCGCCACGATTCCTCCCCGACACGGTGGTGGGGATTCTCGACATCACGAACGGGACGACGAGCTTCCGCCGCTACTTCGCCGCCGATGCCGACCAGGCACAGGTGCAAGCCGCAGCGCCGCCCTCGGGCGTCGCCGAGGCGGCCGATGCGATCTTCTCGCTCGGAGCGAAACGCATGGGCAAGCGATCGATCAAACCGTGACCGCACAGAAAGGGGCGAGCCGATGGCGTGGCTGAACGGACAGAAGGTGATCGCGCTGTGGTCGAACCACCAACCGTCGAACGTCCATGGCTGGATCGACGGCGCATGGCGGAAGTTCGAGGACGTCAACGATGACGCGTGCACGAACTTCGCCATCCTGGCCGCCCACGCGAAGGACGGTAATCGCAACGTGGACCTGCGAGTCGAGAGCGGCCGCGTGAAGGAGATGTACGTCTGGTGACCCAACCGAGGCGTCGCAGCTCCGCACCGGCGGCCGAACCCGCGCCGATGTCCGACGCCGAGGTCGACGCCATGGCCCGGGGAGGAGAGCCATCGCTCACGCGGCGGATCGCGAGACACAGCCCCAGCAAGCGGACCGGGAATCTCTCGGATGAGAAGGCTGGCCCGCCTGACATCACCGAGGCCGAGATCCGTCAGATCCAGCGCCGCGGTCGCCTGCCCAAGGCGCTTCGCGAGCGGCTCGGGGAAGCTGCGCCTTCGGACGAGCCTGTCGAGCCGCTGTCGTCGCGAAAGGAGTCGCCGAAGCGCCGGCCGGAACCCTGAACGCGAAGACCGCCTCAACCAAGTGTCATCGCGGCCAGCGAACTCTCGCAGGAGTCAAGTCCCATGACGTGGTGTAAGAGTTGGGCGCTCAGCTCGTCGGTGAGGGGTGGGCTGCCTTCGTCGAGAAGCAGCGGTCTGAGCTGCGCTCCTACTCGGGACAGTGTCGCGCGCGTCGCTTGAGCTAGAGCGGACTTGCCGGCGTCCCCGTCTGCGAACTCGGACGACCTACCGGTGCGGCGGTGATGGCTTATCGCATCCGGTCAGTACGTGAGCGTCGTGTCTGCCCAGGCAGCGAGTTCAATGAGCTTGGCGGGCGGGCAGAGCTCGGTTCCGTCGCCGCCCTCGATCCCGCGGGCGTTGCTCGACATCCCGGAGATGTGGAGCGTCACGCCGGCTCCGCGCAGCGCTGCCAGATGCTCGGCGACGTTGCCGGTGCCGAGCCCGTGCACCGCCGTCGCCGTCGCCTCGCGGACGAGATGGACCGCGTCCCCTGCGAGGAATACGCGCACGTCATGGCCCTCGTCGGCGGCGGAGCGGGCGACGAGCAAGGCGAGCGCGGCCCGGGTCGGGTTCTCGGGACCAGTGGCGGAATGGACGAGTAGCTTCATGGCACGACCCTACGGGCGCCGCAGACCGCCGGTCAACCAGGCTGCGGATTGCGTCCCGGCCCTCGCAGATGGGTGTATGTGAGGCGGTACCAGTGGCCGGACGCCAATCCGCGTCGCTGGCGCTTCCGACGGGACCGAGCGGCGCCCGCGAACGGCGCTATCGCAATGCGCGATTTGCAACAGCGAGGGAAGCGTCACGTCGGACGGCTGCGTGTCGTCCACAGCAGGAGCCGACCGAGTGCTGGCGAGAGGGCCGCGTTCACGCGAAGGGAGCAGTCGCGTGTTCGGCCAGCATCGCCGTCGGAAAAGGGAAGCGTGCATAGACAGTGCATAGGCTGCGGTGAAGCGCGCAGCGCTTCCGTGGCTCGTCCCGTGCGAGCGTGTGTTGGCCGACGCTTGAGGCGCTCGCATCCACCGGGAAAGGGGAAGGGGCGGTCTCGCGCGCAACCGCTGCCTTCCGTGACAGGGCCGTGCTTGCGGACTAGGGTCGTGTGGTGTCGACGGTTCAGGTCGTCGATGAGGCTCCGGTGGCTGCCCGGGCTGGTCCTCGAGGCAGCGCGCGACCCCTCTGAGCGGCGGGCCGAGATGTGGCCTGTGTGTACGTCGAGCACCTTCAGGTCGATGAGGCGGGGGACGTTCGCCGAGGTCACCGAGGGCAACCCGTGGCCGATCGGGTGCGTCCGGGAGCGCCTGCGCTATGACTGGTGAGAGCCGGGATCAGTCAAGGGTGTGGTCACCGACTCGGACATCTTCAAGCCCGGGAGCACGTGGGAGATCAGGGCAATACGGGCAAGTGGCGGCAGCAGGGTGGAGGTAGTCGGAGTTCGCCGCCTCCGGGGGGAGCCAGAAGCACTCGGCGATGTAGCCGGTCGTGTTCTCGTGTTCTGGGTGGGACATCACGGCTGACGCTAGGGCCGCGACCTCACCGGGCGAAGGGGGGTGTTTCCTTGCGTTTTCGGTCGGCGTACCGCCCCGCGACGCGCCGCCGAGCTCGGCGCGCGAGCGGGTCGCGAGCTTTGAGGGCGGCGGCGATCGCCCGGTTGGTGCTTGTGGTGGCGATCCCCGAC
>JBKGUS010000236.1:0-3271 GCA_046462295.1 Thermoleophilaceae bacterium
GTCGTACTTGCCCGGCCGCAGCTCGGCCGTGACGGTGGATGTGCCTCCCTCTCCGACCGTCTTGCCCTCCTCGTCGACTCCGTCGCCCTCGATCGACACGTTGTGCGGCACCGAGGACGGGTTCTCCATCTGGAGCGTGACCCGTCCGGCTCGCGCCTCGAGGGCCCGGGTATCGAACCTCAGCGCGCCTCCCGGATCGGCGCTCAGCGTGAGAACGCGCCCGCCTTCTCCTCCTCCTTGCGGCTCTGCAGCCTCGCCCGCGGCCTCCTCCTCTTCCTCCTCCTCGAGCGCGCTCGTGACGATACCCGAGCCGATTGCGGATGCGGCCAGCACGACCGAGATCGTTCCCACCGCGACGGTCTGGAGTCCGGGGCGCGGGAAGTCCTCGCGTCTAATCCCGATCGCCGTCAGGATGACGGCCCAGACTGCGAACAGCCCGCCCATCACGTGGAAGGCGTTCACGCTCTTTACATACCCGTGACCGACCGACTCTCCTCGGGTCTGCCGAGCGCGGCGACTTCGATGGCGGGGCGCTTCAGGCTGTTGTGAGGCGGGCGCTCTGCGCCGGCGCTATGTGCCGCGGCGCATGGCGGACAGCGCGGCAAGGCCCACCAGCTCGTACGCGATGTTCGCCCCCGCCACCGCGGTCACTCCGCTCGGGTCGTACGGAGGTGAGACCTCCACCACGTCGGCGCCTGCGATCTCCGGTTGCAGCTCGGCCAGGCCGTGCAACAGGGCCAGCACTTCCCGGCTCGTCAGTCCCCCCGCCTCAGGCGTTCCGGTTCCGGGAGCGAAGGCGGGGTCCAGCGCGTCGATGTCCACGGTCACGTAGACCGGTGATCCGAGCTTCGTTCGGATCAGGTCAAGTGCGCCCGGCACTCCGACTTCGTTCAGCTCCCGCGCCAACAGCGTCGAGAAGCCCAGCGACCGGTTCTCCTCCATGTCCGACGCCGAGTAGAGCGACCCTCGCAGCCCGATCTGGACCGACGCCCGCGGGTCGACGATTCCCTCCTCGGTCGCCCGCCGGAAGATCGTGCCGTGCGTGTAGCGCTCTCCGAAGTACGAGTCCCAGGTGTCCGTGTGCGCGTCGAGCTGGAGCAGCGCCAGCGGGCCGTGCGCCGCGGCCGCCGCCCGGAGCAGGGGGAGACTCACGGAGTGGTCGCCGCCGAGCCCGACCACCCGGCCGCCCGCCTCGATCACGGCGCGGGCGGACTCCTCGATCGCCCGGTGCCCGGACTCCACGCCGATCGGGCTCGCGGGTGCGTCGCCCGCGTCCGCCACCTGCACCTCGGCGAACGGCGACACGTCTAGCGCGTCGTTGTAGGGACGCAGGAGCAGCGACGCCTCGCGGATCGCCGCCGGGCCGAAGCGGGCGCCGGCCCGGAACGTGGTCGCCCCGTCGAACGGGGCGCCCAGTACGGCGACGTCCGCGCGGTCCACCTGGTCGAGCATCGCCAGCCGGGCGAAGGTACGGACGCCCGCGAAGCGCGGCACGGCCAGCGCATCGACCTGGCCCACCGGCCTCCGGGCTTCCGGGCGCTCGGACGGCACCATCAGAGATGGTGCTTCGCGTGCGCGTACAGCATCTGCGACAGCACCTCCCACACCAGCCGCGCCGTCACGCCGCTCGGGTCGTATACCGGGCAGAGCTCCACGTTGTCGACCGCAGTGAGCCCGCGCTCCCCGATCATCTGGCCGATCCGGATGATCTCGTGGCTCGTGAATCCGCCCGGCTCGGGACCGGTGGTCCCGGGCGCGAACGCGGAGTCGATCGAGTCCGTGTCGAAGGTGACGTAGACGGCGTCCACGCCGTCCCACACTCGATCGAGCACGCCTGCGACGGTCTCCTCCACGCCGTCGCGCCGCAGCGTCGACATCGGATACACCGGGATGTCCCGCTCGCGCACCGCGTCCCACCAGTCGCGCACGTTGATCGTGCCGCGGATCCCGATCACCGCCATGTTCTCGACGCTCAGGTTGGGCAGCTCCGTCGCCCTGATCAGCCCGTTGCAGTTCGTCTGGAGCTCGCCGCCGATGTCGACCCCGGCGTCGAGGTGGGCGTCGATCTGCAGGTACCCCATCCGCTTCGACGGACCGAGGTGCTCGCTCAGGGCCCGCGCGCCCGGGATGCAGAGCGAATGGTCGCCCCCGATCGCTACCGGGATCGCACCGGCCGCGAGGATCGCCTCGAGCTGCTCCTGGACCAGCTCGTGCGTGCGCGTGACGTTGCCGATCGCCAGCGGCGCGTCGCCGCAGTCGACCAGCCCGTATGCCTCGAACAGGTCGACGTCCCACTCGAACGACCAGGGGAAGCACATGTTGGACGCGATCCGCAGGCCGCGCGGGCCGTTGGCCGAGCCGGGCCGCTCGATGGCGGCGTTGGCGCCGTCGAATGGAAATCCGAGGAAGGCCGCGCGCGCGCCTTGAGAGGACAGCTCTGAGACCTGCACGTACGGTGCCCCCAGCACCGACACCACGCCGCTCGTGATGGAGGCGAAGCTGGTGCTCGGCTCGGGCATCGGCGGAGCTTAATCGCGTACGGCCGCCGTATGGAAGGATCGCCCCCGCCATGAACGGCTCCCCACCAGGCGTCGCCCTCGTCACCGGCGCCGCCAGCGGCATCGGCGCGGCGATCGCGAAGCTCCTGGCCGAGCGCGGCTGGCGCGTCGCGGGCCTCGACCTCGACCGCTCCGCCACCGACCTCGGGCTGCAGGCCGACGTGACCGACCGCGAGGCGGTCCAGGAAGCAGCCGGCCGGGTCGCGCACGAGCTCGGGCCGCCCGGCCTCCTCGTCACCGCCGCCGGCGTCTACGAGCAACTGCCGGTGGCTGAGATCGACGACGAGCGCTGGCGCCGCATGCTCGCGATCCACCTCGGCGGGGTCGCAAACGCGTGCTGGGCGGTCCTCCCGGGCATGCTGGGAGCGGGAGAGGGCACCGTCGTCACGATCTCGTCCGAGCTCGCGCTCGCCGGCGGCTCGCACGACGCCCACTACGTCGCCGCCAAGGGCGCGATCCTCGGCTTCACCCGGTCGCTCGGGGCCGAGCTCGCGCCGCGCGGCATCCGCGTGAACAGCGTTGCGCCCGGCCCGACCGACACGCCGCTGCTCGACGCCGACTCGCCCTGGCGCGCGCCCGAGTACCTCGCCACTCTGCCGCTGGGGCGGCTCGTCACCCCGGAGGAGGTGGCGCAGACCGTCCTGTACCTCGTCGAGGAGGGCACCTATTTCGCCGGGCAGACGATCTCGCCCAACGCCGGGGCCGTGATCTGA
>JBKGUS010000237.1:0-7796 GCA_046462295.1 Thermoleophilaceae bacterium
CGAGGACACGCCTCCGACCGCAGCCAAGACCCAGCGTGCGCTCTTCGGGCTGGGCGTAGTGAACATCGCGTCTGGCGTCGGCATCGTGATCACCAACGCACTGCTGGCTCAGCGAAACCACAGCCGCCCGCCGCTGCGTCGAAGCCTGTTCCGCCGCAGCTCGTAACCGCGCGCGGCGGCAGCGTGCCCGGCCGGCCTCGGTCCCGCCGATCGGCTGCCGCCGGCGCGTCGCCCCGGTAGTAGGTCGGATCGTGGCGGCGGTGGACGCGCCGACAGTGGCGGTAGGACTCCTTGAGGGCCGGGTCGGGGGCGACCGGCATACGTTATCCACGTGCCCATGCCCGGAGGGGTCGCCCGTATGCGGCAGGACCAGACTCGCCCGGCTCGCATTCGCGCCGATGCGGAAACGTGCACTTCACTCGCGCTGCGGGGGACCTCGCACCCGCGTATGGCTCTGCGACGAGAAGGGGGACAGGAATCGAACCGGTGCAAAACACCACTCGCGGTTGGTACGGGCGAAACCATCAGTTTTCGTGGCGGCGAGGACCCGCTTCAAGATGCTGCTCGGACGTCGGCCGCGCGGCTAGATACGGCAGCCAGCCGGTCCCGGCACGCCGATGTTCCGGCGGAGGCCGCAACCGGCCAGACTCCGACGACCCCTTGATTGCCCGGTTGCGCCACGGGTACCCGTCGAGCGTGCAGCCCGGGACCGTCATCCACCGCTTCGCCGAGCGGACGGAACGCCTCTCCGGGCTCGACAAGGTCGCCGGACCACTGGCTCGCACGGCCGACGAGGCCGCCCGCCGCGCGGGGCTCAAGAACGTCCTCAGCGGGAGCTGGCTCGGCCATCCGCTGCATCCGCTCGCAACGGATACGGTCATCGGGTCATGGACTCTGGCCGCGATCCTGGACCTTCGGCGCGGTGACGACTTCGATGCGGCGGCCGAGAGCCTGGGCGGCTTCGGCGTTCTCGCGGCGGATGAGAGCGACGGCTTGCAGTGGCCCCGGCGCGACGGGTTGAGGTGGCCCCGGCTTCGCGTCGGTTGATTGGTGTTGTAGATGTTGCCCGAAGGCCGGTGGTGGTGTCGCGCACCGGTCGTTGCGGAGCCGAGCCCGGAGGGCGAGGCGGAGCGGCGATCGGCGCCTGGGCGCTTCTTGGCGGCGGGGGTCATCGCTTGCGGGTCTTGCGCGTGAGGCCGTGGCGGAAGCGCCAGGACTCGCTGCCGGTGTCGATGATGTGGGCCTTGTTGGTGAGGCGGTCGACGATGGCCTTGGCGAGCCTGCGGTCGGGGAAGACCTTGGTCCACTCGCCGAAGGGCAGGTTGGTGGTGACGATCAGGCTGCCGCGCTCGTGGCGTTCGGAGAGGACCTGGAAGACGAGCTCGGCGGCGCCGTCGGGCAGCGCGAGGTCGGCACGTACACCGACGACACGCAGAATGATGATTGCGTTGTCGGGCTATGGCGCGGGGACGACGCAGGTCATCGGGCTCTGGAGCCGGGGTGTCCGCGGATCGAATCGACGCGAGCAGGCAGGAGCTCGTCGAGCTGGAGCTTGGCGGCGGAGGGCGAAGCACCGGCCCATGGCTCAGACCAATCGGGCGTGGGGCTGGGGCGTCGAGCTCCGTGACGAAGAGCGCTCGGAGCTGGAGCACCTGCGTGAAACGCTCGCGCGGCTGCGCGGGCAACTCGAACTGGCCACCGAGTCCCTGAGAATGAGCAGACAGCGCGAATGGGACGCATGCCAGGCACTCGGGGAGCTCGACCAGGCCAAGCCGTGGCGCCGGCGACGGGCGCGGATGGCGCTGCGCGACCGCCAGCTGCTGTAGCCCGAGACGGGCGTGCCAACTACACGCGTGGGACGTCAGCCGCGCAGCAGCTTCCTCCGCTCGGCGAGCCGGTTCCTGAGCGTCGACCGCTCGCGCATACCCTGCGGCGCGAGCCTGTAGGGGTAGCCGCCCTCGAGCGGAGACCTCCACCTGCTCGTCCAGGCCGGCCGAGATGCGCGACACCTCCGACCGCGAGATCCGCAGCCCCAGCGACTCGACGAGCTGGTCGACCTTGCGCGTCGAGACCCCGCAAACGTAGGCCTGCTGGACCACGTTGAGCAGCGCCTGCTCACTTCGCCGGCGCGGCTCGAGGAAGCTCGGGAAGTTGCTGCCCCGGCGCAGCTTCGGGATCTGCAGCTCGATCTCGCCGGCGCGCGTGTCCCAGCGCCTGGGCCGGTAGCCGTTGCGGTGAGTCGCCCGGTCGTCGCTGCGCTCGCCCCAGCCCGCCCCGACGAGCTCCGAGACCTCGGCCTCCATCAGCTGCCCCACGACCCAGCGCAGCGACTCTCTGAGGAAGTCGACGTGCTCCTCACTCATCAGCTTGGCGACGACCTCGTCGGCCGTCATCCTGTGCCTCTCGGCCATCGTGGTGCTCTCCCTTCGTCGAACTTCGCAGGTCCGACGATCTTGAGCGCCGCGGTGGCCGGAACTACCTCGTTCCGTCCGCCGCCGTCTTACACCACGCTACGGGACGTGACCAGGCGGCCCAGGCGGCCGCGCTGTGTGCGCGCCTGGCGCGAGGCGAGGCGTGACCGCGGCGGCCTCGTTGACGGTCGTCTCTGATCGCGTGCCGTTAGGGCCGTCCCGGCTCTGCGTAGATCGCGCAATGGGACACGTACGGCATCCTCAAGCTCACGCTTCAAGCGTCGAGCTACTCCTGGCAGTTCGTCCCGGTGGCCGGCGGGACTTTCGCCGGACACCCGCCTGTCACTGACATGTTTTCGCGGCACATACAAGTCCTGACCTCATCCGGCCAGAAGGCACACGGAGGCGACTCCGCGCCGCGGTCCGGCTGGTGCGGCACCTGAGGACGTCGGCGCGAAAGCGGTCGAGCTGCGACCGGCGCTGGGGCGACCGCTGAGAGAGCGGCGACGGTCGGCGCGGGCCGGCAAGGCGGCCGCGCCGTACGAGTCGGCCTCGACCTAGAAGGACTTCAGCGCTCGGTCGTGCGCAGCGCTCCGCCCCTCGGTCAGCGCGCGCCTGCCGAGGCGCTCGAGCTCCCGGTCGGCCGCGTCCTGCCGGACCGCGCCGTCGCGCCGCGTGCGCCGCCACGTGCCCTGCGAGAGCTTGTACGCGCGGTCGCGAGCGCCGTTCAGCCAGCCCGCCGGCTGCATCCCGCCGCCGGTGTTCCAGGGATTGAAGCGCAGCGCGTCGAGCTCCGGCGCGAGCCGGCGACCGATGTGCGGACTGCCGACAGAGTGGAAGCGGCCGGCGACGCGCGCGACGGCCAGGTCGAACAGGAGGCGGCCCGTGGAGGCGGCGATACGAAGGCGGTCGAACTCGTCGCGCCCATGCGGCCGCGGCGACTCGCGGCGAGGGACGGCGCCGACGGGGAAGAGGTCGTCGCCGGCGCGATATGGAAGAGACGAGGTGTAGGGGCGTTGCTGAACATCGACCGCCGGCAGGAAGATATGGTGCACCAGCGGATAGTCGGCCGACGTCACGAGCAGGAAGTCCTGATGTACGCCGGCGCCATAGACATCCGGGAGCCGGACGGACAGCCCGAGCAGGTCCGGGAGCGGACGCGGAACGCCGATGGCACGCGAAAACCGCACGATCGCGCGGTGCTCCCCGCGGCGCGAGAGCAGCTCGGCCGCCTGCGGCGCAGCCGACGCGCCGGTCGTCGTGAGGCGCGCACCGTAGACCACGCCGCCGGGGTGAAACGCCTTCGCCCGGCGAACGCCGGCAATGATTGCCAGGACCGAGCCGATCGACAGACCGGTGGCCTCACGGAGCACGCCCCCTGCCGATTTCGCTCGGCGTGCGGCTCACATCGAGCCAGATCGCTTCTGCTGCACGCTGCCTACGCCGTTCGTGCCGCTCTTGCGGCTGCCCGGTCACGCAGCGGTGCGAGGCCTGCCGCGATCCCCGCCAGTGTCAGCAGGATGTGCAGGATGTTGTCGGCGGCGTTCACCGGGAACAGCGCGAGCACGTCCTCGCCGTCGATGAGGCCGATGACGGTCACGAGCCCGTCGACTCGGCGATGAAGCCGAGCACGCCAACCAGCACAAGCGTTGCTCCTACGACGAGGCAGAAGACGCGCGCGGGTGACCGGGCGAGATCGTCGTCGGCGCGCGAGGGACGTGAGCGGGCAGAGGCTTCCATAATTCCCACGGGGGTGGGGTATCCGGTACGCCCCTGATCCCCGGCGACTCGAGCACCAATCAGCCCGCGCGGCCGGTCGAGCGAACCTCCACGCCGTTCGCGCCGGGCCGCGCCGCGAAGCGCGGGATGGGCGTGGTGGCGGGACCATCGAGTACCGCGCCGTCTTCGGCGCGGAAGATGCTGCCGTCGGCTGGGCAGTGGAGCAAACCGCCGCTCGGGTCGGGGCTCAAGCGGGCGCCGCAATGGGTGCACGTGGCGGAGACCGCCCGGGGCGGATGCACGTCGAGTTGCGCCAGGACCGGCAGCGCCCGTACCGTCGCCTGGGTCCAGCCGTCCGCGAGCGGCGCCGGGTTCTCGAGCGCCGTCCACTCCCCGATCTTCTCGTCGAAGGCCGTGCGACTAACGCCGACGCCGCGCGCGTATGCCATGTGCGCGCCGAGGAACCCGCCGACCGTAAGCGGCAGCGCACTCGCTGCGGTCAACCGTGCCCCGACCGTGCGTCGTCCTCGGCGTCGCGCCACGTAGGAGCCGGCGTTCAGCGCCAGCGCGACGGCGTTGCTCGCGGCGTGCACGAACCCCATGCGGCGGACCTGCGGATCGGGCGTATCGGCCCAGTCCGAGAGTCCGGACGCGGCGGTCGGAATCGTCACCACTGTCACGTTCTCCCGCGACGGAAGCCGCCTGGCCAGCGCGAGCACCGACCGGACCGACCGGCTTTGGGACTGGCGCGACCCAGGCGCTCCGCCGACGGGGCGTCGCGCCCACACGGACGAGACGTTCGGCCTCGCGTTCGTCCCCGACGGGCGCCACCTGGTCAGCACCGGCGACGACGGAACCATCCGCGTGTGGGACTGGCGCGAGCCACGCGTCCCGTCGACGGTCCTCGGCGGCGCCACGGACCTGGGCGGCCCGAGCCTGGCGCCGGCCCCGGACGGCCGCCAAGTGGCAACCGTCGACAACTACGGGCGGGTGCGCCTCCTCGAGTGCCAGCGCTGCGGAAGCATCGAGCAGGTACTGGCGCTGGCGAGGGCCCGGCTGCCTCGCACGGTGGGCCCTGGTGGCTGACGGAGACGCTGGGCTTCGCAGGCCAACCAGAGGGCGTGTCGGCCAGGTCGTGACCCAGGTCGGTCAGGATCGCCCGGATCACCACGGCGAGCTGCCTGGCCTGGGCCGCGGTGAGCCGCACCTGCTGCTCGGTGACGCCGGCGTCGATCGCGGCCCTTCGCCACCCGCACCATCCGGTCGTGCCGCTCTTGGTAGAGCCGTACCCATACGTTCACGGTCGCGCGGGCCTCTACCGTTCGGGTGCCGTCGGGCGCCCCTGGACCGGGCGGGTGATGCCATGCACGATCTGGCTCTTATCGAGCTGGCCGACAACCTCGGCGAGCCAGGCGACATGCCCCGCGGCGCGGTGGACCTCCTCGAGCACTGCCGTGGCCGGCTCGACTTCGCGCGGCAGGCCGAACAGCCCAACCGCCCGCTCCGCCTCCGGCGCTGAGCCGCCTCCCCGTGGGTCGGCGACGCGTTGGAGCTGGCGCGGCGACGTGGCAATCGACCGCGCGACCCGTCCCAGCGAGATGGTCTCGTCGGCGTATTCGCGCTCGATCACCGCCAGCGCCTCCTGGAATAGCTGGCGGCGCCTGTGCAGGGTCGTGACGCACTTCACTGGGATGCCGCCGCGTCTAGGTCGACCGGCCGCCGCCTTCGTTGAGCAGTTCGACAGCCTCAGAAAGTACTGAGGCTGTTGGGGCCTCCACGCGTTGGCTTCCGTCGTCCTTCTCCGCAGTCAGCCAAGCGTCGTCGCCCTGGACGGAGAAGCGCAGTATCCAGTCTTCGCCGAGTTCCGCTTGGAGCTCGTGCATGTCGTCCTCAAAGTCGGGCGGCGCCTCTGCTTCGGCGGTGTGCTCGTCGTCTGCTTCGGCGCCGTGCTCGTCGTCTGCTTCGGCGCCGTGCTCGTCGTCTGCTTCGGCGCTGTGCTCGTCGTCTGCTTCGGCGCTGTGCTCGTCGCCTGCTTCGGCGCTGTGCTCGTCGTCTGCTTCGGCGCTGTGCTCGTCGTCTGCTTGGGCGTCCTCGGATGCGCCGTTGGGATGTTCCCGATGGGCAATCTCCTTCGCGATGGACCGGGCTAGGAGCGGAATGGCGCTGCGGCCGAGGCCGGGCTTGATGCGCTCCTGCAGATAGCGCGCCAGGTCTTTCTCGTATGCGGCCAGCTCCTCCTCGTCGCTATTCCGCTTGTTCTCGTCGGCGATGGCCGTGGCCATAAGGACTCCTCCTGGGGTTGCGGTCTGTGGACTGCCGTGTTGCGACGTAGCGTTTAGCTCCGTCGATTACCAGGCTCGTCCTAGCCAGTCGGCCGGGCCGTCGCGGTGCGCTCCGGTACCAAACCTCGCTGCTCTGCTGCCCGGCCCGGTACCGCTCAAACACCTCGGGTAATCCGCGCGGTGTCGCGCGGAAGGTAGCCGCGGCTTTCGGTAGCAACGTGCGCGAGCTTCGCCCCATTCCGGAAGCGAGTTCGGGAGCATGAGGGCGCCAGCCCGTACCCCTGACCGGAGTTGGGGCCTTTCCAGCCCATTCCTCACCCGCTGAGCCCGGCGAAGTTCCTGCTACAGCAGGTTCGGTGCTCGAGGCCTGGCTTGCCGCTCGCGCCGCGTATGCGCGGATGACGCGAACGGCAAATAGACGACCCTCGCCCGGCAAATAGACGACCCTCGCCCTTACCTCCGGCCCGCGCTTCGTTGCGCGGCCCTTCGCACTCCGAGCGCTGCCGCGGGCACGAGCCGCTTTGCCCTTCGCCCCGACGGAGGGTCTGCCGGTCAGCTTGGGGAAGGTCTCGAGGACCCGACCGGCGAGCTTGTCGACGAAGCCCTCGGCCTTGTCCCGTGATCCGGATTTCATCGCTGGCTCCTTCCGCCTGCTGCTCGGGAACTCAGCGGCTGGTTCCCGCAACGAGCGGGGTGCAACCAGACGGCAGGGGTCTGGCGGAGCCGTTACGGGAAGTGGCAAGGGTGGCCTCGCAACGGACGGAAGACGACCGCGACCTGGAGCGCGAGATCGAGCGATACCGCCGGGCGGCCCTGGCCGCCCTCGGCCAGCTGGAGTGGTGCATCGAGTACCTCTACGGCCAGCGGAAGGCCGAAATCGCCCGAGCGCGCGCGGGGAACCGCAAGCAGATCATCAAACGCGCCGGAATCGCTCCGTAGCTCCGCGCGGCTCCGCCCTCAGAAGAGTCGCCGCAGCAGGCTGCCGACGCCCTGCACGACGCCGCGCAGCGACCCGAAGACGCCGGCCAGAAGCCCACCTACTGCGCGGCCGAGGCCGCGAAGAACGCCCATCTCACCTCCGCTGTACGAGCTTTCGTACCCAAGCCATCGACGGGACACCTCAGCATGGGACCGCCGTTTGTGCGCGCCCGCCAAAAGACCCCAAATGGCTATGCCGCTCGTGATTTGGGTTGTACAGTCGGCCGCCCGGGGCCTGGACTGCACGGGCGGTGCCAGGTACCGGCAATCTCAGTCGCGAAGGACTGGCGACCGTCCGTCTTGCGGGCCGTTTGGCTGGGACTTCGGTTCCACATCGAAGCCCTGACGGCCCAGGGAGCCGGATGGCCAACGCGCACAACGACACCGTCCCGATCGACCGCGTACC
>JBKGUS010000238.1:0-3792 GCA_046462295.1 Thermoleophilaceae bacterium
GCAAGGCCGATCGGCGCGAGCGGCGTGGCGCCCATCGCGAGCAGACCGATCCCGGCGCCCGCCTCGGCGCCGATAATGCCGGCCACGACCTCGCGTCGCGCTCGCCTGCGTGGGTCCGGTCCCTGCATGCAGGGAGCCTTCTACCCGGTTCTGGCTCTTCCTCTCCCGTGGGAGATGTCGTTCAGTAGCCCACGTGGATGTGGTCCGCGTGGCGGCTTCTCAGCCTCGGCGGAGTCGCAGTCCGTGTCGATCAGCTCGACCGGATCGGCCGTGGCGAAGGGATGAGACGTTCATGAGCGCAGCATGAGAGCTCTTTCATTGCTGGTTCACCTACCGCTCACCCACGGGCAGGAAGCTGCCGAGGAGCGCGTGTGAAGAACCCGATTCGCAATGAGACCTCGCTGGTCCTGGTCGTGGCTGTCATCCTCAGCGCGGTCGCCATCCCGGTCCTGAGCGGCTTCCTCGAGCCGTCGCAGCCGCCCGCGGTTGCGGCTGTCCCACAGCCAGCCGCATGCCCGCCGCCCGCGCAATCCGCTCCGTCCGCTCCGTCGGACGACGGCGGCGAGGACGACGGCGGCGACGACGGCGGCGACGACTGACCGGCCCGGCCGCCAGACGGCCGAGGCGCGGCGCGGTCGCCCCGGACGAGGCGGCCCGCGTGCCGAGAGCGGCTAGACGCACGCCGCAAGGCCGGCACCCGGAATGAGGCCCATCGCACCGGGTACTCCCTGGCGGATGAGTCTCAGGAAAGCACGAGTACTGACAGCCGCCCTCGCCTCCTCCCTGGTCCTCGGACTTGCCGCCTGTGGCGACGAGGATGTCGAACGCAACGTCGAGGAGAGCGCCAAGGAGGCCCGTGAGGCCGGCCGCGACGCTAAGAACGCCGGCGAAGACGTAGCCAAGAAAGCCAAGAAGGCCGGCAAGGACGCCGCTCGAGAGGCCGAGGAGGGCGCGAACGACCTCCAACGCGAGATCGAGGAGTAGCTCCGGGCTAGCGCCGGGCGCTCGTCGCGTCGAGCAGCTGCAGCAGCTCGTGCGCGGCGAGCTCGATCTCCTTGTGCCGCCACTCCGCCGCGCGGTAATGGCAGGCGATCAGCCCCATCCGATGTAGGCGTCGGAAGTCGCCGTACACGAACGCGTACCGCGCCTTCGTGGGCTCCGCGGCACCCTCGGTGAGGCCCAGGTGCCACTCGGCGTACTCGTCCCAGGAATGTGACTCGAGGAAGGCGTTCTCCGCGTCGGCGCGGGGCTGCACCCTCCCCCACTCGCTCTCCAGGACGTACTGGCGGGCTTCGATCAGCTGCCGCGCCCGAGCCACGCCGCGCTGGTTCACTGAGTATGAGGCCATGGGCTGAATACTGACTACGCCGCAAACATGCCGAGGGCACAGTCGAGCCGCTCCAAGTACGTTTCGCCCATGAGAGAGCTGACGCTGGTCGAGTCTCGCCGTCTGGAATGGGCCGACGTCGCCGCGCCGGAGCGCCGGGACGACCGGGACGCTCTCGTCCGCCCGCTCGCCGTCGCCACCTGCGATCTCGACGCGATGATCATCGCCGGCGGCACTCCCTGGCAGCCTCCGATCGCCCTGGGTCACGAGTGCGTCGCCGAGGTCCTCGAGGCCGCGGACGGCGGCCCGCAGGCCGGCGCGCTCGTCAGCGTGCCGTTCCAGATCTCCTGCGGGGACTGCTCCCGCTGCCGCCGTGGCCTCACCGGGAACTGCGAGAACGTGCCGTTCCTGTCGATGTTCGGATTCGGCGCGGCCGGCGGGGACTGGGGCGGCTTCCTGTCGGACGTCATACGCGTGCCGTACGCCGCTCACATGCTCGCCGCGCTCCCCGGCGGCGTGTCAGCGGAGGCGGCTGCGAGCGTGTCGGACAACGTCTCTGACGGCTGGCGCCTGGTGGCACCCGGGCTCGAGCAGTGGCCGGGCGGCGAGGTGCTGATCGCAGGTGGCTCGCCGAGCGTTGGACTTTATGGCGTGCAGGTGGCGATAGCGTTGGGCGCGGCGCGCGTCGTGTACTGCGACGTCGAGGACGAGCGGCTGCGGAAGGCCGAGGCGCTCGGCGCCGAGGTGGTCGAGGGCTACCCGGAGCGCATAGGACCGTTCCCGATCACGGCGATGGTCGCGACCGACCCCGCCGCGCTGGCCCTCGCGGCGCGCTCCACGGCCCCGGACGGGATCTGTACCTGCGCCGGGATCGTGTTCCAGCCGGACACGCCGATCCCGCTGCTCGAGATGTACACGAAGATCACGACCTTCCAGACCGGCCGCGTGCACGCGCGGTCGACGATGCCGCGGGTCTTCGAGCTGATGGCCGACGGCCGGCTTCGGCCGGAGGTCGTGACCGACCAGGTGCTCGGGTGGGACGAGGCCCCGGGCGCGCTCGCCGACAACCTAGGCAAGCTTGTGTTCAGTCGCCCCCGCGCGGGCTAGCTCGAGCGCTTCCTCCCAGGTCGTCACATACTGTATGCGCGCCATCTGCCCGTCCTCGAACGTGGTGACCTGGTGGTACAGCTCCTGGTCGAGCTCGGCGCCGCTGCCCTTGCCGCGCACGTGGTGGCGAAGCCGGACCGCGACGCGGTCCCCGCAGTCCACCGTCTCCTGCGGACGGAGCTGCAGCTCGTCGAAGGTCTCGTCGAGCCCCTCCCAGAAACGGATGATCTGCCGCGGGCCCCGGCACGAGTCGAAGCTCTGGTGCTCGGGGAGCACCCAGTCGACCTGGGGGTGGAAGTCCTTCACGGCAGCGTCGAAGTCACGCCGGTTGTAGGCCGCGATGTACTCCTCCGTCATCCGGACGTTCTCCTCCGACATCGCACTGCAGTATTGCGTCCCGCCAGGTCGTTGGGCGTTCTCATGGAGCGGGATCCAACGCCCGCTCGAGCAACGAACCCGCCGCCAGCACCCGGGCGTCCTCGCCCGCCGGCCCCACCAGCTGCACCGACGACGGCAGCCCGTTCTCCGCCGGCCCGCACGGCAGCGCCAGCGCCGGCCACCCGAGCGCGTTGAACGGGAACGTGAAGCGGATCACGGCTTCGCGGATCGGGAGATCGTCCCTCGTCGCGGGCGGGGCCACGAACGCGAGCGTCGGAGTCATCAGGAGATCGACTCCGGAGATCGCCTCCGCCGCCCTCTCCCGGTACTCCTCCCGGCGACGCACGGCGGCCTCGAACTTCGCGTCCGTCACCGCCAGGCAGCGCTCAAGCTTCGTCCGCACGTTTTCGCCGTACGAGTCCGCCTGCTCCGGAAAGAGCCCCTCGTGCGATTCGGCGACCTCCCGCATGAACACCGGTCCGACCTCGTCGGGCAGCGGGAACGCAACCTCGCGCCAGCGCGGGAACAGCTCCGCTGCAGCCTGGACGCGGGCCCGCACCAGCGGCTCGGCGTGCTCCAGCCATGCGACCCCCACCTCGAGCTCCTCGAGCGAGCCCGGCTCGGCGCCGCCGAAGCCGGGCGCCAGCGCCTCCATCATCCGCGCGCACGTCGCGACATCGCGCCCCATCGGCCCCGCGTGGTCAAAGCTCGGCGCGAGCGGAAAGCAGCCCTCCATCGGCACCAGGCCGTGGCTCGGCTTGAAGCCGACCACCCCGCAGCACGCGGCCGGGATCCGGATCGAGCCGCCGGAGTCCGAGCCCAACGCCGCCTCGGCCAGGCCCGCGGCAACCGCGGCCGCCGAGCCGGAGCTCGATCCGCCCGCCGTCCGATCCGGCGCGAGCGGGTTCGAGACGTCGCCGAAGTGCGGGTTGTAGCTCACGACGCCGTAGGCGAACTCGTGCAGGTTGGCCTTGCCGACG
>JBKGUS010000239.1:0-3566 GCA_046462295.1 Thermoleophilaceae bacterium
CGGCCCGGATAACGGTCCGGGTCGCCCGGGAAGGCGAGCCCGGGAAGACCGTTGTACCGGGCTGAGGTGAACAGCCTGAGCGAGTCCCAGCGCTCGCGCCACGCTGCGGCCGGCTTGGTGGCCGCTTCCAGGATCGTGAAGTCACGTCCCTGCCGAGCCAGGAAGTAGCCGATCGCGAGACCGGCCTGGCCCGCGCCGACCACGATCACGTCATGGCGCCCGTCGGCGCTGCTTTCAGTCATTCGTTCGGATTCTTAGGCCGCTTGGGGGGATGCGAGTGGGGGACCAACTCCCGGTCGCTCTCTTGGGCCGTCGAGACACCGTCGGCCGTGGCCGGGAGCACGGGACAACGATATCCCGCAAGGAGGTGGCGAACCCGCCCGCCCGACCGCAGCGGCAAGCCACGACTCGGTCCCTGCGGCGTAACGGAGACCGCGCCGCTCGGACTACCGTCGCATGAACCGCCACGAACGGCTGCGGCAGCTGATGGAGCTACAGGGGCTCGACGCGGTGGTGCTCCGCCGCCCCGCGAACTTCGCCTGGTACACGGGCGGTGCCAACGCCAAGGTGGACCATGTGGCTCCCGAAGGGGTCGCGGACCTGATCGTGCGGGGCGACTCGCCGCTCGTCTTGACAAGCACCATCGAGGCGCCGCGCATGCGCGCGGAGCAGGTTCCGGGTCTGGAGGTCGTCGAGTACCCGTGGCACGAGGACCGACTCGCCGCGCTTCGGGACCTGGTCGGCGACGCCTGCGTGGGGAGCGACTCCGCGTTGCCCGGTACGACTGACCTCTCGGAGGAGATCGCCGTGCTGAGGCGGATTCTCGACGCCGATGCGATCGAGAGCCTCCGCGCCGTGGGCGCCGACGCGTCAGCCGCGATGGCCGAGGCGACGGAGACGGTGGAGCCGGGGATGACCGAGCACGAGGCCGCGGCCGCGCTCGCGGCGGCGTGCCGCCGGCGCGGCCTGACCGCCACTGTCCTCCTGGCCGCCGCCGACGAGCGGATCGCGATGCACCGCCACCCTGTGCCGGTAGGCGCGACGATCGAGCGGCGCGCAATGCTCGTCGCGTCCGCGGAGCGCGGCGGGCTGTACGCGAACCTAACCCGGATCGTCGAGCTCGATGAGCCGGACGCTGAGCTCATCCACCGCCAGCACGCCTGCGACGAGATCCTCGCCCTAATGCGCGACGAGGCCACCCGGCCCGGCCGAGCGCTCTCCGACGCCTTCGCCGACTGCCGCCGCTTCTACGCCGAGGCCGGATTCCCGGGAGAGTGGCGCTTCCACCACCAGGGCGGGCTCACCGGCTACGCCTCGCGCGAGCTGATCGCCACGCCGGCGACCGACGCCGTGATCGAGGCCGGCCAGGCCTTCGCCTGGAACCCGTCCATCGCCGGCGCCAAGGCCGAGGAGACGTTCGTCCTGACCGAATCCGGGCCCGAACTGATCGCCGGCGCCGGCCTGGCGGTGGTCTGACCGTGCCGGGCTTCACCGATCTGCTCGTCGTGGTCGCGGTGGCCTTCGCGGCCCCCTTCCTGCTCGGCCTGTTCCCGCGCGTGCGGCTCCCCTCCGTCGTCGTCGAGATCGTCGCGGGGATCGTGGTCGGGCCGTCGGTGCTCGGCATCGTGGAGGTCGACCAGGTGATCGAGGTCCTGGCGCTCGTTGGGCTCGGCTTCGTCCTCTTCCTGGCCGGCCTCGAGATCGAGTTCGAGAAGCTGCGTGGGCCGGTGTTGCGGCTCACGGCGCTCGGGTTCGTCGTGTCGTTCGGGATCGCGGTGGGGGTGTCCTTCGCCCTCTCCGCCGGCGGCCTCGTGGAGACGCCGCTGCTGGTGGCGATCATCCTCTGCGCGACCTCGCTCGGAGTGATCGTGCCCGTTCTGAAGGACTCGGGCGAAATCGCCTCGCCGTTCGGCCAGCTCATCGTGGCCGCTGCCTCGATCGCGGACTTCGGCGCGATCATCCTGCTGACGCTGTTCTTCTCTGGCGAAGGCGGCGTCGGGTCGACGCTGCTTCTGCTGGGCGCGCTGGTCGTGCTGGCGGCGGTGGTGTTCGCGACCGTGCGCGGGGCCGAGCGCTCGATGCGCATCAAGGCTGACCTGCTTCGGCTTCAGGACACGACCGCGCAGATCCGCATCCGGGCCGCGATCGTGCTGTTCGTCGGGTTCGCCGCCGTCGCCGAGGAGCTCGGATTCGAGGTCATCCTCGGCACGTTCATCGCCGGGGCGATCATCTCGCTGCTCGACCGCGACGAGGTCATGACGCACCCCGACTTCCGCCGCAAGCTCGAGGCGATCGGGTTCGGCTTCTTCATCCCCGTCTTCTTCGTGACGAGCGGCGTGCGCTTCGACCTCGAGGCGCTGGTCGCGGAGGCCTCCAACCTCGCCATGGTGCCGGTCTTCCTCGCGGCGCTGCTGATCGTGCGCGGGCTTCCGGCGCTGCTCTACCGGCGGGTGCTCGACGGCCGGCGCACCGCCGTCGCGGCGATCCTCCAGGCCACCTCGCTGCCCTTCATCGTGGCGGCCAGCGCGATCGGACTTGAGCTCGGGCTGATCGACGCGGCTGAGAGCGCTGCCCTGATCGGCGCCGGGCTGCTGTCCGTGCTCGTCTTCCCCGTCGCCGGGCTTGCACTGCTTCGTGTAACGCCTGCGCGGCTGCGCGCACTACCCGGAAACCCCTAGCGAGGAGGACGTGATGACACAGGCAGCCGCGACCGCGAGCCCCCGCACCAAGGGACTCCGGGGACTCGAAGGCAGGAACGTGCTCGTCACCGGAGGCAGCTCCGGGATCGGCCAGGCGATCGCCGTGCGGTTCGCCGAGTACGGCGCGAACGTCGCGATCAACTACCTGCGCCAGCCCGAGGAGGCCGCCGGCACCGAGGAGCAGGTGCAGGCCTGCGTCAGCAAGGTCCAGCGCCAGGGCGTCCGCGACGTGCTCGTCGGCGGCGACGTCTCGAACGAGGACGACGTGGTCCGCATGGTGGGCGAGGCGGTGGAGGGCCTGGGCGGGATCGACGTGCTCGTGAACAACGCCGGCATCCAGATCTCGCGCCCCACGGAGGAGCTCTCGAGCGCCGACTTCGACCGCGTCCTGGCCGTGAACCTGCGCGGCGCGTTCATGTGCGCCCGCGAGGCGATCCGGCACTTCCTCGACGAGGACAAGCCCGGGTCGATCGTGAACGTGTCGAGCGTCCATCAGCTCATCCCGAAGCCCGGGTACCTCGGGTACTCGACCAGCAAGGGCGGGATGCAAAACCTCACCCGCACGCTCGCGCTCGAGTACGCGGGCCGCGGCATCCGCGTCAACGGGATCGGCCCGGGCGCGACCGTCACCCCGATCAACCGCGCCTGGATCGACGACCCGGTCAAGCGCGCGCAGGTCGAGGAGCACATCCCGATGCGCCGTGCCGGCGAGGCCGACGAGATGGCCGGCGTGACCGCATTCCTGGCCAGCGACGAAGCTGGCTACATCACCGGCCAGACGATCTTCGTGGACGGCGGCCTGACGCTGTTCCCGAGCTTCCTCACGCCCTGGTCCTCGGAATGACCTCCCCCTGGTGGCCCTCGCAG
>JBKGUS010000240.1:0-8815 GCA_046462295.1 Thermoleophilaceae bacterium
GCGACGTAGTGGACCCGTCGCCCGACGCGACCCCGTCCACACTCGGATCGCTGCCCGCGGACGGCCGGCTGCTGGTGGTGGGACCGGGCGGTCCGTGGGTCGTGAACGACGACGGCGCGCGCCGCCGGCTCGGCGACTTCAGTGACGCGACCTGGTCGCCGGGCGGGTTGTTCGTCGCGGCGGCGCGCGGCCGGGAGCTCGTGGCGCTCGAGCCCGACGGGGACGAGCGCTGGGCGCGACCGGCGCCCGGTCGGGTGTCGTCGCCGCGCTGGTCGCCCGACGGGTTCCGGATCGCCTACCGGAGCGGCAGGGACCTGTGGGTCGCAGCGGGGGACAACAGCAGCGCCGGCCGCCTCGCACGCGGGATCGGCCCGGCGCCGCCCGCCTGGAAGCCCGGCGCGGCCACGCCCGGCCAGGTGCTGGCGTTCTCGTCGGGCAGGCGAGTCCGGATCGTTGAGGAGGACACGCCCCGGCTCCTCGGCGCGACGCCGCGCGGGCCGGTGCCGCGCGAGCTGTGGTGGACTGCGGACGGCCGGCGCCTGGTGGCGGTCTCTGCCGGGGAGATCCGGGTGCACGGGGCGCGCGGACGGCTGCTTCGGCGGATCCCGCTGCGCTCGGGGGTGCGCGCGACGGGCTCGGCACTGGCCACGGCCGGCCGGCGCCTCGCGGTGGCGGTGGAGGAAAAGGCGCGGCGCGCGAGCGAGGTGCTCGTGTACCGGCTCGAAGGGGCTGACCGGGCGGCACCGGATCGTCTCTATGCCGGGCTGGGCGCCATCGAGGGCCTCACCTGGTCGATCGACGGCCGCGTGCTGGTGGTCGGGTTGCCGGAGGCGGATCAATGGCTGCTCGTGCGGCCGCGCGCCCGGGAGCAGCTGAAGGAGGTGTCCGGGATCCGAAGGAAGTTCGCCGGCGGCAGCCGTGCCGCCGCGCGGGCGACGGCGCCGTTCCCGCGGCCCGCGGGCTGGTGCTACGCGAAGCCTCCCGACCCGGCGGCGCAGGGGGTGCCGGCGTGCTCGACCGGCGCCGCCGCGGCCGGCCCCACGCCCTGAGATCGACAGGTGGCGTGCCCCGGGGGGACCTCCCCCGGCGCGATCACCGTAGGAGAGGGCATGCGTACGGCGAGGATGGCGTTTGCGGCTTGTGTCTGTCTCGGGGCGGGTGCTGCCACGGGCGGGGCGGCGCCCGCAGCCTCCACGGCGGCCGGGTCCGCACCTGTCGCTGCACCCGTGGCCGTCTCGGGCTCCACGGCGGTGGGCTTCGCGGCCGCGGCGTCCCCGGCCGCTTCCGCCGCCTGCGGACGCTCGGGCAGCCCGCTCTACGGCGTCGTTCGCGCCGCCGGCGGGCGCATCCTCGCCCCGGTCGGCCGCCGCACGCTTCGCGCCCGCCCGTCCCCCCGGATCCCGCTGCCGACCGGGGTCTACGGCGTGAGCTGGGCCTTCTCGCCCTCCTGCGACGCCGTCGCGCTCGGCGGCTACGACGGGCGCGTTCTCCTCGTGGACCTCGAGCGCGGGCGCCGCACAGGCACGCTTGAGCTCGGCGGCCGCTCAATCGCCAGCCAGGTCGCGTGGCCGCGCCCCGACCGCCTGATCGCCCTCGCCGGACCATTCGACGCGCGGCGCGCGGTCACCGTGGCCGTGCCCGGCGGCCGGGTCCTGGCCTCCCGATCCATCGGCGGCCGGCCATGGGTCACGGAGGCGACACCGCTCGGCATCGTGGCCCTCTCGGGGCCAGGCGACGGCATCGGCGGCGCGACCCTCGCCTTGGCCGATCCCGACGGAGGCCTCCTGCGAGCCCGTCTAGCCCGGATCCGGGTGGGCTTGGACGAAATGGGCCCACGGCGGCTGGCGCGGCAGATCGTCCCGGGTCTGGCGGTCGACCCGAACGCTGGCCGCGCGTACGTGGTTGCCGCGAACGAGCCGCTCGTGGGCGAGGTGGACCTGCTCAGCGGGGCGGTGACCTATCACGAGGTCCGCAGCGCCGGACGCGTGGCCGCCCGTGCGATGGCGGCCAAGGGGCTCGCGCACGCCGCGCTACGGACGGCGCGCTGGCTCGGCGATGGCACGATCGCGGTCAGCGGTGAGCTCACCCGTACCCGTCCGGACCGGAGGCGGGCGGCCCGGAGGCTGCGGACGGTGACGCGGACCGACCCGTACGGATTGCGCCTGATCCGGACCTCCGACTGGACGGCGGCCACGCTTGACCCGCTGTTCAAGTCGTTCACCCTCACGGGCGATCTGCTGCTGGGGATGAACGGGGAGCCGGCGTCGCTCGACGGCGCTGACGCGACCGGGCTGGTCGCGTACGGGACCGACGGGCGGCGCCGCTTCGCGCGGTTTCGCGGAGCCGGGCGGGCGTGGCTGCGCGACGTGGCGTGGCCCTACGCGTACGTGAGGGAGATCAGCCCGAGGCGCACGCTGGTGGTGGACCTGCGCAACGGCCGGACGGTGGGAGAGACGGGCTCGAGACGTCCGCCCGTCCTGCTCGTCCCGTGAGACCCGGTCAGCGCCTGACCAGCAGGTAGATCACGGCGATCGCGAACGCGATCTGCCCGACACCGAGCGCGACTCCGAGATTGGCGGCCCCGGCAAGCTCGGCCACGAGAACGACGACTGCGAAGGCGGCGACGAGGAAGGCGAGCTGGACGCCGAGGCTCCAGCCGGAGGCGGCGCGGCGGGGAGCGGCGCCGGCCCGCGCGGTGGGCGCCGCGCCCTGCGCGCTTGTGCGGTGCGGGCCCTGTCTACGTTCGCGTCGCCTGCTCACGCGCGCGCCTTCAGGTTCTCGACCAGCGTCGACACGTCTGCGCTCGGGTCCTCGGCCGCCAGGAGGCGCTCCGCTTCGCGCCTCCCGCCAAGCGCTCGCAGCGCCCCCTCGCCGTGTTCGGCCGTGAACTCCCTCAGAGCGGACGCTCGCCGGGCCCGCAGGCGGCGCTCCGCGACGTCGATTCGCTCTCGGTGGGCATCCAGGGCGTCGGCAAGCTCCGTGATCCCGCTCGGCGGGGGCACCGAGGAGACCGCCACCACCGGCACCTCGCTCGACCCCAGCGCGGCCAGCGCCTGCTCGAGGTCGCGCTGGGCGCGCCGGGCGGCGTCGCCCAGGTCGGCCTTCGTCACCACCAGCACGTCGGGCACCTCCATGATTCCCGCCTTGAGGAACTGAAGCACGTCACCGGAGGCCGGCTGCACGACGACGGCGACGCTGTCGCACACCTCCTCTACGTCGGTCTCGGACTGGCCCACGCCGACCGTCTCGACCACCACGACGTCGAACGCGGCGGCGAGGGCGTCGGCCGCCTCCCGGGTGGGGATCGCGAGCCCGCCGAGCCGGCCGCCGGCGGCCGTGGAGCGGATCAGGATGCCGTCGTCCCGGGGGTCGTGGTCGATGCGGGCGCGGTCGCCGAGGAGGGAGCCGCCGGACCGCTTGGACGAGGGGTCGACGGCCAGGACCGCCACGGTGCGCCCGCGGCCCCGCCACTCGGAGACGAGCGCGGACAGGAGCGTGGATTTGCCGGCCCCGGGCGGCCCGGTGACACCGACGAGGTGGGCCGGAGCCTCGCCGCCGAGCTCGGCGGGGGAGACCTCGGCGAGGAGCGCGGCGGCCGCCTCGCGATCCGCGCGGTTCTCGATCACGTTGAGAGCGGCGGGGGCGGCGGCGCGGTCGCCCGACCGAAGTCGCCTGCCGAGCTCTGCGGGGTCCGCGGTCATGGGGCGGCGGACGCTAGCGAAGCGGAGTGCGGGCGGCGCGACCCCACAGGCGGGCGAGGGTCTCGGTCACCTCCTCCGGTTCTCGCTCGACGTCCCTCCATGTGAAGCGCACCACGGTCCATCCGCGATGCTCAGGCGACGGTCGCGGCGGCGGTCCTCCTCGAATGCGCGTCGCGCGCGATGGCTGCCCCAGTCGTCCGTCTCGACGATCAGGCGTTTCCGGGCAGACAGCGACGGTGTGTTACGAGCGTTACGAAACTGCTGCCACGCCGTGGTGCTCGGCCACCACGTCCACGATGTCGCCCATTATCCGGCTCACCTCGAAGTCCTTGGGCGTGTAGACCCGGGCCACGCCGGCCTCGCGCAGGGCGGTCTCGTCCGCCGGCGGGATGATTCCGCCCACCACCACGGGCACGTTGGCGCCCGCTTCTGACAGTTCGCGCAGCACTGCCGGGATCAGCTCGGCGTGCGAGCCCGACAGGATCGACAGGCCCACGACGTGCACGCCCTCGTCCACGGCCGTCCTGGCGATCCGCGACGGGGTCAGCCGGATCCCCTCGTACACCACGTCCATTCCGGCGTCGCGCGCCCGTACCGCGATCTGCTCCGCGCCGTTCGAGTGACCGTCCAGTCCGGGCTTGCCGACGAGGATCTTCACGCGCCGGCCGAGGGCCTCCGACACGCGCTCCACCCTGTCCCGCAGAGACGACAGGGCATCGTCGGCCGGCGCCGCCGCAGCCTCGCCGACCCCCGTCGGCGCACGGTACTCGCCGAACACCGACCGGAGCGCCTCCGCCCACTCACCCGTGGTCGCTCCCGCCTGAGCCGCAGCAAGCGTGGGCGGCATGAGATTGGCGGAGTCGTCCGACGCGGCCTCTTGAAGGGCCGCCACGGCAGACCTGACCTGCTCCTCATCGCGGTCGTTGCGCCACCTGCGAACGGCCTCGATCGCAGAGGCCTCGACGGCCGGGTCAACGCGCAGGATGCCTCCGTCCTCACCGTCCTGAAGCGGAGAAGGCTCCGCCTCCGTATAGACGTTCTGGCCGACGACCTTCAGGTCGCCGCTCTCGATCCGCTGCACACGCGCGCGGTGCGATTCCACGAGCTGAGTCTTCATGTACGTCACGGCCTCGACCGCCCCGCCACGCTCGGCCACCGCGGCCATCTCCTCCCGAGCGCCGGAAACGAGCTCCGAGACCAATCCGTCCATCACCTTCGACCCCTCGAAGATGTCCGGGTACTCGAGCACGTCGGTCTCGTACGCCAGGATCTGCTGGATCCGCAGCGACCACTGCTGGTCCCACGCCCGCGGCAGCCCCAGCGCCTCGTTCCACGCCGGCAGCTGCAGCGCCCGGGCCCGCGCCGATCGCCCGATCGTCACCCCCAGCGCCTCCAGCACGATCCGGATGATGTTGTTCTCCGGCTGCGCCTCCGTCAGCCCCAGCGAGTTCACCTGCACGCCGTAGCGGAAGCGTAGATAGCGGTCGTCGTCCACGCCGTACCGCGAACGCCCGATCTCCTCCCACAGCTGCCCCATCGTCCGCAGCTTCGCGTGCTCCTCCACGAACCGGATCCCGGCGTTGACGAAGAACGAGATCCGCCCGAACACCCGGCCGAAATCCGACTCTGGCACGCGAGACCGCACCCGGTCCAGCACCGCCATCGCCGTGGACAACGCGTACGCAATCTCCTGCACCGGCGTCGCTCCCGCCTCCTGCAGGTGGTACGAGCAGATGTTGATCGGGTTCCAGCGCGGCACCTCGTCGACCGTGAACGCGATCATGTCCGCGATCAGCCGCATCGAGGGCTCCGGCGGAAACGCGTAGGTCCCGCGCGAGAGGAACTCCTTGATGATGTCGTTCTGCGTGGTCCCCTGAAGCGACGGCCGAGAGATGCCGTTCTCCTCCGCCACCGTCATATAGAGCGCCAGCAGCCAGGCCGCCGTGGCGTTGATCGTCATCGACGTGTTCATCTCGTCGAGCGGGATGCCGTCGAGCAGCGTGTGCATGTCGCCCTTGTGCGTTATCGACACGCCGACCTTCCCGACCTCCCCGCGGGCCAGCTCGTGGTCCGGGTCGTAGCCCGTCTGGGTGGGGAGGTCGAAGGCGACGGACAGCCCGGTCTGGCCCTTGGCGAGGTTGCGGCGGTACAGCTCGTTTGACTCCCGAGCGCTCGAATGCCCTGCGTAGGTGCGCATCACCCAGGGTCGGTCGGGCTCGGGCAGACGGTGTTCGGCCACGGGAGGATTGTATGGTCGGCCCCCTGTGAGCCGCCTCATAGATGTCCTCCACCTGGGGCGTGACAGGGTCATCTGCGCCTACGAGCTGGATGGCGTCGTCGTCGATCCGGGCCCCGCCTCCTGCCTCGACACGCTGATCGACCGGCTCGGCCGCACCGAGCCGCGCGCCCTGCTCCTCACCCACATCCACCTGGACCACGCCGGCGCCACCGGCGTCCTCTGCCGTCGCTTCCCGAACCTCCAGGTCTACGTTCACGAGAATGGAGCCCCGCACCTGATCGACCCGTCCAACCTGCTCGAGAGCGCGGGCCGCCTCTACGGCGACGACATGTGGGAGCTGTGGGGCGAGGTGGCGCCCGTGCCCGAGGAGCGCGTGCACGTGCTGAGGGGAGGGGAGACCGTCGAGGGCTTCAAGGTCGCCTACACGCCCGGCCACGCCTCCCACCACGTCTGTTACCTGCACGAGGAATCCGGGGACGCCTACGTCGGAGACATCGCAGGAGTCCGCATCCCGCCCTACGACCACACAGTCGCCCCCACAGTGCCGCCCGACATCGACATCGAGGCCTGGCTCGACTCGCTCCACACGGTCGCCTCCTGGAACCCGCAGTCGCTCTGCATGACCCACTTCGGCCGGGCCACGGACGTGGCCGACCAGCTCCACCGCACGCGCTGCGCGCTGACGGCCCAGGCCGACTCGGCGCGGCTCGACGGCGAGGAGAGCTTCATCGCCAGGCTCGAGTCCGAGCTCGGAGAGGCCACCGACCCCGCCACCGTCGAGGTGTTCGAGCAGGCCGCCCCGCCGGACCAGCTGTACCAGGGACTCGAGCGCTACTGGCGCAAGCGAGCCGGATGAACCAGACCGTCGAGAAGCCGCGCGTCGGCGGTCCGGGCACCGGGACCGGCGGCAACTGGCGCGTGATCGTCCTCAACGACGACCACAACACCTTCGAGGGGGTCGCCGGCGCGCTCTCGACGGTCCTGCCGGGCGTCTCCTATGACCACGGCATGGCCATGGCCAACCGGATCCACAACACGGGCCAGGCGATCGTCTGGTCGGGCCAGCGCGAGCTGGCCGAGCACTACTGGGAGCAGCTCGAGGGGCGGGGGCTCACGATGGCTCCGTTGGAGCAAGGCTGAGCGCCTGGCCCTGGCCGACCACCTCGTGGAAGGTCGGCAGCAGCGGGATCTGGTAGGTGCCCGCAAGCTCGGCGCGCTTCTCCGCCGCCGTCTCGGAGTACCAGTAGCGCTCGAACGCCGCCTTGGTGGGGAACGTGGCCTGCTGGATGAAGTCGAGCCGCCCGTCGTGGGCGCGGTAGAAGCCCCACGAGGTGGCGCCGTAGTCGAGCACCGCCTCGGCGGCGGGCCGCCAGCCGGCAGCGAACTTGTCGCCCCTGAACGGATTCACGTGCCAGATGATCTGGACCAGGATCACGCGCCCACCTCCGCTCGGATCGCACCAGGGCCGTCGACCGTACGCCCCTCGCCTTCGCGGTCGGCGCCCACCAGGATCGCGATCTTGCCGAGATGCTTGTTGTCGCGCATCAGCTGGTGCGCATCGGGCACGCCCTCGAAGCCCAGCGTGCGCCACAGCACGGGGCGGATCTGGCCCGATTCGATCAGCTCGTTGGCCCGGTTGCACTCGTAGGCGTTGGCGAAGTGCGAGCCGATGATCTGTTTCTGGCGCATCCACAGGTAGCGCACGTCGAAGTCGAGGTCGTACCCGGTCGTCCCGGCGCAGATCACGACTTTGCCAAACGGCTTGACCGTGAAGACCGAGGTCGGGAAGGTCGCCTTGCCGACGTGCTCGAAGACGACGTCGGGCGCGTCGCCCAGGATCTCCTTCACCCGCTTCGAGAACTCGCGCGACGCCTTGAAGCGCGTCTTCTCCTCGTCGGGCGTCTCGCCGCCGCGACGCATCATCCCGGCGAACTCGTTGCGGTCCACGTAGTCGACCGCGCCGAGCTGCTTGACGAGCTCGCCCTTCTCCGGCGAGGACACCACGCCGACCGCGTGCGCGCCCGCCATCGCGCAGATCTGCGTGGCGAACACGCCGAGGCCGCCGGCCGCGCCCCAGATCAGCACACGCTGGCCCGCCTGCAGCTTGCACTGCGTGAGCAGCATCCGGTACGCGGTGAAGTAGACGAGCCCGTACGAGGCGGCCTCGTCCCAGGACAGGTTCTGGGGGCGCGGAAGCAGCTGCTGCGCCTGCACCTTGGTGAACTGGGCGAACGAGCCCCAGGTGGTCTCATAGCCCCAGATCATCTGAGACGGCGCCGCCAGCGGGTCGAGCCCGTGCACCTCCGGGTCCTCGTAGGAGGCCATGTTGCAGTGAATCACGACCTCGTCGCCCGGCTTCCAGCGCGTCACGCCCGCGCCGACCTTCCAGACGATGCCGGAGGCGTCGGAGCCGCCGATATGGTGGCCGTACTCGGGGTGGTCGCCGTAGCGCATCACCGAGACCGGCTCGCCGAGCGCCGCCCATACGTTGTTGTAGTTCACGCCCGCCGCCATCACGCGGACGATCACCTCGAACGCGCCCGGCTCGGGTACCTCGATCTCCTCGAGCTTGAAGGCGTCCTTCGGCTCGCCCTGGGTCTCCTCGCGGATCACCCAGGCGGCCATCGTCTCGGGCAGCGTGCCCGGCTCCACGCCGAGCTCGCTCACATTCGTCATGTCGACTGCCATGCGGGGCAGACTACTTCGAGCAGCCGCCCTGGCGCCGCTCCGCGGTCGGCAGCGCGACCCGGACCTGCGAGACCCGCACGGCGAACGCCCCGTTCGACGGCCGCAGGAAGGGCTCGTCCTTCCCGAGCAGCTCGAGCTTGGGGCGGTGGCCCGGCGCGAAGCACCAGCCGTTCCCGTGCAGCTGGAG
>JBKGUS010000241.1:0-3153 GCA_046462295.1 Thermoleophilaceae bacterium
CAAATCCTGCCCCCGCTACTGAGAAGCCCCGGAAACGGGGCTTCTCGTGTTCAAGGAGACCACGCGCCGCGATCGGGACGAGACGCGCAAGCCGATCGTTCGAGCGGCCGGGAGGTTGCGTCCTTCCATACCTTGTGCTTCTATGCATAGGACTTCGAGCTGTGAAGGCGGGTATGCGCATCGACAAGGACCTCGTCGCGGCCTCGGCGACACCGCTCGTGCTCGCAATCCTGGCAGAGGGTGAAAGCTACGGCTACGCCATCCTCAAGCGGGTACGCGCGCTCTCCGGGGGCGAGCTCGAGTGGACCGACGGGATGCTCTACCCGCTGCTCCATCGCCTGCGTCGGCTCGGGTACGTGACGACGGAGTGGCGAACGCCACCGGAAGGGCGTCGTCGCAAGTACTACACGATCACGGACGACGGACGAGCAGCACTCGCGGACCAGCAACGGCAGTGGGTGACCGTCACCCGTGCGCTGGGTGACGTCTGGCCGGGGTCCGTTGGGCTGCTTACGGCTCTCGGCGAGGCGTGAGCCATGGATCGCGTGGAGTCACACATCGCAGAGTGGCGGGCCTACGTCGCGAAGGCCCCGGGCGTCAACGGCCACGACGTCGATGAGCTGGAGGATCATCTTCGCCACCAGATCGCCGAGCTGAACGCGGCCGGCCTCACACCCGATGAGGCTTTCCTGGTCGCCGTGAAACGGATGGGGGACCTGGACGGCCTGTCTCGGGAGTTCGCACGCGAGCACAGCGGCCGACTATGGAAACAGCTCCTCGTGAGAGGTGACGATGAGCCGGCGCGCGCGTCCAGCGGCTGGTTCGAGACGCTCGTCTTCGCTGTCGCTGCGGCCGTCGTGATCCAGGTTGCACGTCTCGCTGCGGACTTCCCGGAAGAGGAACCAAGCTGGCTGGTGCGGAACAGCAGTCTGTTCGTGTTGCCGTTCCTCGCCGGGTACTTCGCCCGCCGGCGGCAGCTCGACACCCGGCGCTGGGTGCTGACGGCGACGCCGTTCGTCGTCGCTGGGCTCGTGGTCAACCTCTACCCGTACGGTGCGGGCTCGGCCACGGAGGCCCTCGTCGCGCTCCACCTGCCCGTCGTGCTGTGGTTCGCGGTCGCCTACCCGTACATGGGCGGTACGGTCCGATCGCGCGAGCGGCGCATGGACTTCGTCCGCTTCACGGGCGAATGGTTTATCTACTACGTGCTGATCGCGCTCGGGGGTGGGGTGCTCATGGCGATGACCGCACTCATCCTCGAACCCACGGGGGTCGACGTCGAACGGATCGTCGAGTGGGTGCTGCCGTCAGGCGCGGCGGGTGCCGTGATCGTGGCGGCGTGGCTCGTCGAGTCGAAGCAACGGGTCGTCGAGAACATGGCGCCGGTGCTCACGATGCTCTTCACGCCGCTGTTCGCGGTCATGCTGGCCGGCGCCGCCGTCGTCTACGCCGTGACCGGGCTTGGCGGCGCGTTCGATCGCGAGCTTCTCGGCGTCTTCGACGCCCTGCTGCTGGTCGTCCTTGGGCTCGTCTTGTACGGGATGTCCGCGCGGGACCCGTCCACGTCGCCGGATTGGATGGACCGCATCCAGTTGGTCGCGGTCGTCAGCGCCCTCGTGCTCGACGGGATGGTCCTCGGCGCGATGATCGCTCGGATCGGCGAACTCGGGTTCACACCGAACCGAACGGCAGCGCTCGGGCTCAACCTCGTCCTGCTCGTGAACGTGGCCGGGGCCGCCTGGCTCTCCGCCCGATTCCTCACGGGACGCAGCAGGCTCCACCGGCTCGAGCGCTGGCAGACCACCTACCTTCCCGTCTTCGCCCTCTGGGCCGCCACCGTCGTGGTCATCCTCCCACCACTGTTCGCCTTTAGCTGACCGCATCGACCTGACGACCCAAACGCGATGGGACCGCGGCACGGGCCCCACCTGGCGCGGTGCGATGATCCGGAGGGCCTGTCTGGTCGGCTGTTATCGCCAAAAGGGCTCGAACCACGTGGCTTCGGGCCGGCTCACCCGCCACGCAACGCGCGCAGGACAGTCTCGAGGACCACATTCTCCGCGCTCGTGTGGGCGCCGTAGTGGTCGAGTTCTTCCAGCGCGATGAACTCGGCCTCCGGGATCTCGCTCGCCGCACGCCGGGCTTGGTCGAGGAAGTCGGCATCTGCCGCCCCGATGAAGATGAGGCACTGGAGCCGCCACGCCCCAAGGTCGCCCGAGATCGCCCCTTCGGACAGCGCGGCGCGCCACGCCGCCCGGAGCGCCGCGGGGTCGTTGTCGAGTCCCTGCGTCCGCCGCGGCTCGGGGAACCGAATGCCCCAGAAGTCCTCGAGCGCGCGAGTGAAGGCCTCCGTGCCCTCGCTCTGGGCCGCGTCCAGGGCCTCGGTCACGACACGGGTCAGGGGACTGTCCGGCCATCGGTACGGCTGCTGGCCGCCGATCACCAGCGAACTCACGCGTTCGGGCGCATGCTCGCCGATGCCGAAGCAGAGCCTGCCTCCCCAGGAGAGCCCGACGAAGTGCGCGCGCTCGATCCCGAGCTGATCGAGAACGGCTACCGCATCCGCGACGCGGAGCGGCATCGCATATGCCGCCGGGTCGTGCGGCTTGTCGCTGCGGCCGTGGCCGCGGTGATCGACGTAGATGTGGCGAAACTCGTCGGCTGGAATCCCCTGGGCGATCGGCGATCCCCGCACGACGTCGACCGACTCCCCGAATCCTCCGTGGAGAACGAGTGCGGTGGCCTTGCCGCCCTGGTCCTCGAAGTACACGCGGCTTCCGTCCAGCCCGTTCCTCGCGAACGCCATGAGTGTTCTCCTCTCTGGCTGCCCGCCCTGCAACGTCGGGTTCGGCCACGTGCAAGGCCTTCCTTGATACGGTCAACTAAGCGAACGCGCTCGCGCAGAGAGGCTGTCGGCTCTGATTCTGCGGACTTCCTCGATCCGGAAGGCGGTCGCAGAAACCCCCGTTCACAACGCGCCCCCGGTACTCAGAAAGGCCCTGGAAACCGGGCCTTTTGGCCTTTTGTTTGCCTGTGGTGCAATCGGGTGACTCGATTTTGAGAGACCAGGGCCAAGGGCGGCGAGGCCCCGATCGGGCGGTGAGCCCGGCGTGAGTCGGATCTCTCCCCGAACGCACGATGCTCAGTGGTGGC
>JBKGUS010000242.1:0-3525 GCA_046462295.1 Thermoleophilaceae bacterium
CGACGAGTGGTCCTTCCCCGACCCTGACGAGCCGGCGCCCACGGGGCTCCTCCCGAGCACGGCGAGCGCTCGCCGCCGGGCCCGCGCGCTCGCGGCCGAGCGCGACTAGCCACACAAAGAGCGGGCGGCCCCTCTCGAGGCCGCCCGCCTGTCGCATCCGTCGCCTGTAGGGCTATGGCCTAGCGCTTCGGCTTCGGCTCCTTGAGCGTGAGCGCCACCGTCCGCTTGCGGGAGTTCCCGGCGGCGTCCTTCGCGGTCGCGATCGCCTTCACCTGAAGCCGGTCGCGCTTCTTCAGGAGCGCGAACGCCTTGCGGGAGAGCTTGACCCTGGCCAGCTTCGACTCGCCCGCGTCGAGGGCGATCGACTTGCTGCCGAGCAGCTTGCCCTTGCGCCGCAGCTTCACGGTGACTCGGGCGTCCTCGCCCGCCGGGCCGGTCACCCGGATCGCCGCGATGCGGTTGCGGTTCACCCGCACGGCCTTCTTCGACACCTTCACCGCCGGGGCGACCGTGTCCTGGGCCGGGGGCTGCCCCTGGCCACGGTCGACGATCTCGACGTCGGCGTTCACGATGTCCTGAGCGTCCACGACCGCGGAGTCGACCTCGCTGCCGCCGGTCAGCGTGTCGGCCGACTGGTCGCGGCTCCGCAGCGTGTCCGCTCCGGCGCCGCCGCTCAGCAGGTCCACCGCCTGGCTCGCGCCGGCGAGGTTGTCGTTGCCGTCGCCGCCGTCGGCGTCGATGGTCCAGCCGGCCAGGCCGCTGGCCACGCCGCCGGCGTTGAGGCTGTCGTCGCCGCCGTTCGCGTTCAGGTCGAGCCGCTCGGACGTGCCGATGTCGAGGTTGAACGGTCCGGGTGGGTTCGGCCCGGTGCGGTCGAACGCCACGCGGCCCGGGATGGCCGAGGCCTTGACCTCGAACACCTCGCCGCCATTGCCGCCGTTGACCTCGACGGTGTCGCTGCCGTCGCCGCCCTCGTTGACGTCGTCCCCGTCGCCGGGGTTCCACACCATCGTGTCGTTGCCGGCATCGCCGCGGGACACGTCACGCGTGCCCGCCCCGTTGTTGTCGCCGATGAGGCGGTCGTCGCCGTCGCCGCCCTCCAGCTCGTCCGCGAGCTGGGAGCCGCCTACCGTGTCGTTGCCGTCGCCGCCGTCGACCGTCACGCTCGCCAGCGCCGTGAAGTCGGTGCCGTTGACGCCGGCGAGGTTGATGTCGTTCGCGCCCGGTCCACCGCTCACGTCGACCGACGTGACGTCGGCGCTGTTCACGGCGCCGTCCGGATCGCCGCCGTTGACCTTGACCAGACCACCGGCGCTGGTGATCGTGATCGCGTCGTTCGCGTTGCTGTTGACGGTGAGCACACCGCCGTTGAACTCCGAGTCGACGTCCGCGCTTGCGCTAGCCGGCACGGCCAGCAGCGCCGCCACCACGGCGCCGGCCACCAGCCCGCTGCGTCCTTTCCTGTTCCTCTGTCGTGCCACGTCCGCTCCTTGTTCGAGTGATCGGATACGTGGCCAAGGACGAGCCCATGGCGAGCTCTATTCCGCCTGCGTGACCAAGCTCACACGGCTCGTGCGGCCGTCGACCGCCCTGGTCCGCAGGAGCGCCCGCTCGCCCACGCGCAGCGGCTGGCGGTAGACCGACCAGCGCCTGCCGTCGGCCGACCACTCGATGGTCATGCCCGGGTTGCGCACGTTGGCGGTCAGGACACCGCCCTCGATGCGACCGCCCGGCAGCGGGATCCGGTAGTTGACACCGGTTCCGTGTAGCCCGACCGGCTGGTAGTGGGACAGGAGCGGGAACGTGACCTGGCCGAGCGTGTTGACGAACACGTCCCAGGCCGCTGGCATCTGCGCCGGCGCCGGCGTCTCGCGGTTCCAGGCCCGCTCGGCGACGCCCAAGAGCTTCGGGAACGCCTGGTACTCACGGAGCTCCGGCGACTTCCCGTTCTCGGCCCAGAGCTGGGCCTCGATCCCCAGGATGTTCCGCTTGCCCTCCTCGGTCAGCCGCTCCCAGCTCGGGTCCGGCGTGAACGGGGCGCCCCAGCGGTCGTGCGTCGCGTTCGCGTACACGTCGAACGGCTGGTAGGTGAACGTCTTCTCCTCGTCGACGAAGTTCGCCCAGTAGTAGCCCGGCTCGTCGGGATCCTTGTTGTAGGCGAGGTCCATGTAGAGGTTGGTCGCGTGGGCCAGGATCACCGGGATGCCGTCGTTGGCGAACTGGTAGGCGGCCTGCTCCCGGCCCCAGCCCCAGACGTTCTGCCACGGGAGCGGGACGAACCGGTCGAGCCGCAGGTCGCCGGTGCCGGCGAGCAGCACGTCCTCCCAGCCGGCCGTGCGCGGGGCGACCGTCAGGGCGATCTCGTTCCAGCGGCTGAAGAAATGGTCCATCAGTTGCTGGTCGGACATGCCGGCGGTCTCCGGATTCTGCTGACAGAGAGGCGAGCCCTGCCAGCGGTTCGGCCCGGGCGCCTCGTCGCCGCCCAGGTTGACCATGGGCAGCGGCGCCCCGGCGCGGTCGTACATAGCCCGCACCTCGGTGACCACCTTGGTCAGGAAGCGGTAGGTGCTCTCGATGCACGGGTTGACGAGGTTGTCCATGTAGTACTGGACGCTCGTGTGGTTCGAGGTGTCGTCCGGGTCGATCAGGCGGTACCTGCCCGCCTCGGCCGGGTCGCTGCCGGCGAGCCGTTCCCAGCGGCGCTCCATCGCCTGCACTGCGGCGCGCGCGTGGGCCGGGAAGTCGAACTCCGGGATCACCTCGATGTGACGCTCCGCCGCGTAGGCCAGGATCTCTTCGTAGTCCGCAGTCGTGTAGTAGCCGCTGCCGTCGCCGACGTAGTTGAGCGTCGCCTGCTCGAAGCCCTGATAGGCGGGCGTGCGGCCGAGATTGGCCTCGCGCTCGCTGTCCGGCTTCCCGAACACGTTGTCGCCCGGGAAGAGGTCGTTGCCGGACCCGAGGCCCTGGTGCAGCATCGTGTCCTCGTCGAGGTCGAAGCCGCGCCGCGCGCCGTAGGAGGTGAGCTCCGGCAGGCCCGGGATCTCGAGCCGCCACCCCTCGTCGTCGGTGAGGTGGAAGTGGAGCCGGTTCATCTTCAGGAACGCCATGAGGTCGAGCAGCTTCTTGATCGTCTGCTTGGACTCGAAGTGGCGGGCCACGTCGATGCCCATTCCGCGGTAGCCGAACAGGGGCGCGTCCGCGATTGCGGCACGCCGGATCGACACCGCGCGCCGTGCGTGGCCCTGGGCCGCGTCCTCGTAGGCGTCGAGCGGGATCAGCTGGCGCAGGGTCTGGATGCCGTGCAGCACGCCGGCGGCATCGGCGCCCACGATGCGGATGGCTCGCCGCGAGATGCGCAGCGTGTAGCCCTCGGCGTCCGGTGCGCCGTCGCCGTCGACGTCGAGCTGCGGGTCGACGCGCAGGCGGATCGCGTTCGAACCGCCGCCGTGCCTGGCGTGCCGGTGCCCAAGGACGTCGGCGAGGGCCGACTCGAGGTAGGCGGCTTCGCGCTCGAGGCCGCCCTCG
>JBKGUS010000243.1:0-3492 GCA_046462295.1 Thermoleophilaceae bacterium
CGGCCCTGCAGCACGAGTCGATCCTCATGACCATCATGGACCGGCTCGTGATGCGCTCTCGCCGGTTGCCGTCCAGAGCGCGCTCAGCACGCTCACCCCCATCGAGGAACGGGTCCTGGCAGCGCTGTGGCACCTCGCGGCCCGGTGGGGGAAGGTCACGCCGACGGGCGTGAAGGTCCCATTCGCACTCCCCCACCGGCTCATAGCGGAAATGGTCGGGGCTACCCGGCCGACGGTCTCCTCGGCTGTGGGGGTGCTTCGGCGGCTCGGCTTGGCCGAGCAGGTCGCGGACGGTTGGGTCCTGCGCGAGGCGGGGCCCGCGCTCGTGTCTCGGGACGGCGAGCCGGGCGCCAAGGCGGATGAGCCCACCGCGGCGCTCCAGCGATGGGCGACGCAGACGCGGCGGCAGGCGCGAGTGCTTCGGGAGTAGCAGGTCAGGCCGCGCTAGGGCGGAGGCAGGTCGATCAGCGCGAGACCGGACTCCGGGTCGTGGCGCCGCCGCAGCTCCGGCGGCGCCTCGGTGACCATCACCTCGAGCGTGGGACGCACCTCCGCCTCGATCAGGTGGCCTCCGTGAGCGGTGCCGTCCGGCTTGCCGAGCACCACGTGCAGGTGGAGCTGTGGCGTCGAGTCAGGCGCCAGCGAGACGTCACCCGTGAGAGAGAGGACTTCGACCTGCTCCGCCACGACGATCCGGTCGTAGTCCTTGCGCTCCCAGTCGAAGAATCCGAGCGTCGCACCCGAGAACGCGCCGATCGCGGTGACCGAGGCCGCAGTCAGCTCACGCTCCCGGGCGAACCCGAGCAACGTCTCGCACACCTTGTCGCCGTGGCGGAGGACGAGCCCAAACGTGCGCAGGCCGTCGGTCTCGTGCAGTAGGGAGTACCTCGGGCCGCCGCGCACGTGCTCCGGGTCCGGTGGCACGCGCTACTCGCCCGCCCCGCTCTCGCCGATGTGGTCCCGGAGACAGCGGACGAGGCTCTGGATCTCGTTCCGCTCGCTCTCCTGCAGCCGGCCGAACAGCTCCGCGCAGTCGTCGAATCCGTCCTTGCGGGCATCCTCCTGGTAGAGCCCGTAGCGCGCCGCCGAGTCGAGCTTGACGTTCAGCGTCTGCACCAGGTTGTGGAAGGTGTTCTTGACGGGCTGCTCGGTACGGATCTGCTCAGTGCCAGTCGCCATCACGACTCCTTTCTGGGCCTTTGCTCGTCTTCTTGCCGTGTCGGGGCGGCCGAAACGGCCGATGTCAGGTCCTCGACGACGGCGCAGCGCGGCCGGGCGCTAGAGCTGCGAGCCCACGGGCCAGCGCTCCCGGCGGTAGCCCATCTCCCAGAACATCCACTCGTATCTGCTCGTGGTGCGGAAGCGCTCGTGCATGGCGGCCTCGTCCGCCGGGGCGAGCTGCGGCCCCAGGCGGTCGGTCAGCGCGAGCACGGCCCGGACGACGCCCGCGAACTCCTCCCCCCCGTAGGTCTCGATCCAACGGCGGTAGAGCGCGTCGGACGAGCCACGCGCGAGCAGCGCCTTGCCCACCTCCCAGTAGATCCAGTAGCAGGGAAGCACCGCGCCGAGGGCCTCAGGAAAGGACCCGCCGTAGACGGAGGCGAGCAGGTAGCTGGTGTAGGCCAGGTTGGTCGGCGCCATCGGGGTGGCCGCGACCTCCTCCTCGCTCAAGCCGAAGTCCGCGAAGAACGACTCGTGCAGCGAGCGCTCGACGGCGATGGCGCCGGCGGCGTGCTCGCTGAACATCGCGATGTCGGCCTCGCCGGGCGCCCGCGCCGCAGCCACGCTCAGCGCCCGCGCGTACTCACGCAGGTAGTGGGCGTCCTGCACCACGTAGAAGCGAAACGCCTCGCGCTCGAGCGACCCGTCTGTCAACCCTGAGATGAAGGGGTGCGCCAGGATCGCGTCATAGACGTCGTCGATCCCCGCCCACAGGCGGGCCGAGAGCGGCTGCTTGTCGGACGCCTCGCTTGGCACTCGAGGCGCGCATGCTAGGCGAGCCGACGGCGCGGGCCCCAAGGGCGGCGCGCGTCACCTCACGGACAGCTCCGGAATCACCGTCCCGACGCACGGGATGCGGAAAGAGGAGCGCGACATCACGCACGCAGCCATCGGCGGCGCCGGGCTGCTGATCGGTCTGCTGCCGGACGCGGCTCAGCGCAGGGCCGGCGTCGGCTCCGCCGAGCACGGCCGCGGCGGACACGCCAGCCACGCCTGAGCACCGTCCTCCGCCCAAGGCGCCGGCCCGCGGTCATCCGGCGGGCGAGGAGCCGTGCCCTCCGATGAGCACCGCCCGGCGCCCATCGCCGCCGGGCGCGCGCGCCTCGAGGATGCGCGCCGCGTCGGTGATCGACAGCAGGCCTACGAGGCGTCCGTGCTCGCACACGAGCGCGCGTCGCGGCGCGGTCTGCATCAGCTCAGGAAGTACGTCCGCCAGCGCCGCGTCCGGATCTACGACGAGGGCGCCTTCCGTGGGGAGCATGCGCTCCCGGACGCGGACGTCCCGGCGCTCTCGCTCGGGCAGCTGCAGGACGTCCCTGAACGAGATCAGGCCCAGGGCGCGCCCGTCCTCGGTGACCGGGTACGCCGTATGCCGGTGGGGGAAGAAGACGCCGTCCATGAACTCGGTCAAGGTCATGTCCGGCGCCGCGGTGACGGGGCGCTCGACCATCGCGTCGCGGACGCGAACCTGCTCGAGGGCGCCGCGCGCCACGGCAGCTCCCGCCTCCGAGTCGGCGGCCATCAGGATGAACCAGCCGATGAATGCGATCCAGATGCCGCCAAAGACTCCGCCCAAGATCAGGATCACCAGCCCGAACCCGATCAGGGCCTGGCCCATCAGCCGCCCCAGCGTGGCGGCGGTCCGCGTCGCCTCCGCGAAATCGCCCCGGCGTGCCCACAGGAGAGCGCGCACCACGCGGCCGCCGTCGAGCGGCAACGCAGGGAGCAGGTTGAACACCAGCAGGACGACGTTGATGTAGCCCAGCCAGTAGACCACGGCGTCCACGGATGCGGGCAGCGGCACCAGCAAGGCAATCGCCAGGAACAGCACCACCAGGGCGAGCGTCACCGCAGGCCCTGCGACGGCGATGCGCAGCTCGGCGCCCGCCGACGGGAACTGGCCCTTGAACCGGGCGACGCCTCCGAAGACCCACAGCGTGATGCCGTCGATCTCGACGCCGTCGCGACGGGCCTGGAGCGCGTGCCCGAGCTCATGGAGGACGAGCGCCGCGAAGAAGAGCGCGGCCGCCACTATCCCCATCGCCGCGTACGCGCCGTCGCTGAGACCGGGATTCGACTCCGGGAACACTGCCGCCGCAAGCGTCCACACGATCAGGACGGCGGCGATCAGCCAGCTCCAGTTGATGCCGAGCTCGATCCCGGCGATCCGGCCCAGGGGAACGCTGGTCTGCATGGAAGCCCTAGCCGCCCTCTCGCGGGTAGCGGTCTGTGTCCACCGTTGCCGCCTCTCCCCGCCGCAAACCCCGCCGG
>JBKGUS010000244.1:0-3484 GCA_046462295.1 Thermoleophilaceae bacterium
GCTCGTCCGCGAGGGCGCGGTCGAGACGGCCGGGCCCTTGGCGGTGGCGGAGGAGCACCAGCTCGAGCTCGTGCTGGCTGGCGACCGCCGCTTGGCGCACGACCTCGCGGCGCGGGCGCTCGCGCCGCTCGACGGTGAGACCGAGGCGTCTCGCGAGCGGCTTGGCACGACGCTCGAGGCGTGGCTGCGACACCGCGGGCGCACCGAGGCGGTGGCGCGGGCGCTCCACGTGCACCCCCAGACCGTGCGCTACCGCGTGGCCCGGCTGCGCGAGCTGTTCGGCGAGCGGCTCGACGCGCCGGACGGCCGCTTCGAGCTGGAGCTGGCGCTGCGCGCGCGGCGGCTCGTCGGCGCCGGCTGAGCCCGCGCGGGGTAGGATCCGCGGCCCATGGCCGACCAGCCCCTTGCAGGCAAGGTCGCCGCGATCACCGGCGCCTCCTCGGGGATAGGCGAGGCGACCGCCCTCGCGCTCTCGGCCGCGGGCGCCACGGTGGCGCTGGGGGCCCGCCGCCGCGACCGGCTGGACGAGCTGGCCGTCCGGATCGAGGGGCCCTGCTCGGTCCACCAGATCGATGTGACGGACGAGGCGCAGGCGCGCGGGTTCGTCGAGGCGGCCCACCGCGAGCACGGCGGGCTCCACGTCCTAGTCAACAACGCCGGCGTGATGCTGCTCGGCCCGGTGGACGGCGCGCCCACGGAGGAATGGCGCCAGATGCTCGAGGTGAACCTGTGGGGCCTCCTGATCTGCACGCACGCCGCGCTGCCGCTCATCGCCCGGAGCGGGGGAGGGGACATCGTGAATGTCTCGTCCGTCGCGGGCCGCCGGGCCGACGCGGGCGCCGCCGTCTACAACATGACCAAGTTCGGCGTTCACGCGTTCTCGGAGGCGCTTCGCCAGGAGGCGCTCCACGTCGGCATCCGGGTGACGGTCGTGGCGCCCGGCTTCGTCGAGACCGAGCTCCAGAGCCACAACGTCAACCCGATGGTCCTGCGGACGCTCGAGCGGGTCCGGGATGAGATCGGCGAGCCGCTGCAGGCGGAGGACATCGCCGACGCGGTCCGCTACGCCGTGACCCGCCCGCCGCACGTGTGCCTGAACGAGGTGCTGGTACGGCCTACGAAGCAGAGCCGCTGAGGCGGCGGACGGCCATGCAGCATACAAGTGTCCGTGATAACGTACGCGCCATCTTGGCCGCCAATGGTCATCCCTTCGGTACCCGGATCCGCCGCCTACGCGAGGGCATGGATCTCTCACTGCGGGACCTCGCGGACCGGAGCGGCGTCTCCGCGCCGATGCTCTCACAGGTCGAGCGCGGCGAGACCAGCCCGACGCTCGCGGTCGCAGAGCGCATCGCGGGCGGGCTCGAGCTGACGCTGTCGCAGCTTCTGCGCCTGGACGAGACCGACGGCGTGACCGTGGTGCGCGCCGCCGACCGCGTGCACGTCGGCGCCGGCGGCCACCGCTACGAGGTGCTCACCCCGGCGCTCCCTGGCCTGCGGGCCGAGGTCTCGCTGCACACGCTTGCGCCGGGCGGCGCCACCGGCGAGCCCGACGATCCGCCGATGCACGAGCCCGGCAGCCGCGAGACCGCGGTCGTGGTCCAGGGCTCGGTCCGGTTCGTGTGCGCGGGCGTGCAGCACGAGCTCGCCGAGGGGGACACCGTGACCTTCGACGCCGACATCCCGCATCACTTCGAGAACCCCGGCCAAGAGGACGCCCGCTTCTACGCGGTCGTGGCCGCCGGACTCAGGAGGAGCTGAAGACCCTTGCCGACGAGTCTGTTCGACAAGATTTGGGACGCCCACGAGGTCGCCGAGTCGCTGCTCTACATCGACCTACACCTCGTTCACGAGGTGACCTCGCCGCAGGCCTTCGAGTCGCTGCGCCTTGCGGGGCGGCCGGTCCGCCGGCCCGACCGCACGCTCGCGACCGCCGATCACAACGTCCCCACGGACGGCTCCACCGCCGCGGCGCACATCCGCGACCGCCTCTCCCGCGTGCAGGTCGAGACGCTCGAGCGGAACTGCCGGGACTTCGGGGTGCCGCTCTACTCGATCGGCTCCGCGCATCAGGGCATCGTGCACGTGATAGGCCCGGAGCTGGGCGTGACCCAGCCCGGCATGACGATCGTGTGCGGCGACTCCCACACCTCGACCCACGGCGCCTTCGGCGCGCTGGCCTTCGGCATCGGCACGAGCGAGGTCGAGCACGTGCTCGCCACCCAGACGCTCCAGCAGCGCAAGCCGAGGTCGATGCTGATCCGCTACTCGGGCGAGCTCGGCTACGGCGTCACGGCCAAGGACCTGATCCTCGGCACGATCGGGCGAATCGGTGTGGACGGCGGCGTCGGGCACGTGATCGAGTACGCCGGGCCGCCGATCGAGCGGCTCTCGATGGAGGGCCGCATGACCGTCTGCAACATGACGATCGAGGCCGGCGGACGCGCCGGGATGATCGCCCCGGACGACACCACGTTCGAGTGGGTCGCCGGCCGCGAGGCGGCGCCGGAGCCGCAGCCGCTCGACGAGTGGCGGGCGCTGCGTGGCGACGAGGGCGCCGGGTTCGACACGGAGGTCGAGATCGACGCCTCCGAGCTCTCCCCGCAGGTCACCTGGGGCACAAACCCTGGGATGGTGACCGACGTGACGGCCGCCGTGCCGGAGCCGCGCGACACCGGCGAGGAGCGGGCGCTCGAGTACATGGCGCTCGCCGCCGGCACCCCGATGCAGGAGATCGAGCTCGACCGGGTCTTCATCGGCTCGTGCACCAACTCGCGCATCGGCGACCTGCGCGAGGCGGCAGAGGTGGTGCGCGGGCGGCGCGTGGCGGCGTCGGTCGACGCGATGGTGGTGCCCGGCTCCCAGCGGGTGAAGGCGCAGGCCGAGGCCGAGGGGCTCGACGAGGTGTTCCGCGCGGCCGGCTTCGACTGGCGCTCGGCCGGCTGCTCGATGTGCCTGGGGATGAACCCGGACATCGCCGCGCCGGGCGAGCGCGTGGCCTCCACCTCCAACCGCAACTTCGAGGGGCGCCAGGGCCGCGGAGCGCGGTCGCACCTGGTCAGCCCTCGCATGGCCGCGGCCGCCGCGATCGAAGGGCGCTTCGTGGACATCAGGGGGTGGGACTGATGGAGCCGGTCCGCGTGGTCGAGGGTTCGGTGTCGGTGATCGACCGCGCCGACGTCGACACCGACCAGATCATCCCCAAGCAGTTCCTGAAGCGCGTCGAACGCACCGGGTTCGGTGAGTTCCTCTTCTACGACTGGGCCAAGGAACCCGGCTGGAACCTGCCGAGCAACCCGATCCTCGCGACGGGGCGCAACTTCGGCAGCGGATCGTCCCGTGAGCATGCGCCATGGGCGCTGCAGGACTACGGCTTCCGGGCGATCGTGGCGCCCAGCTTCGCCGACATCTTCTTCAGCAACTGCACCAAGATCGGCCTTCTTCCCGTCGTGCTGCCGGAGGCGGATGTGAAGGAGCTGATGGC
>JBKGUS010000245.1:0-3107 GCA_046462295.1 Thermoleophilaceae bacterium
ATCTACCAGGACCAGGGTCCTCGATACACCTGCCCGCGCGCCTTCGGCCCCGCCATCGACGAGGCCCCGACCGTGCCGATCGGCGTCGAGTGGACGGAGTCGCACTCCTTCACCGTCGACATCGAGACAGGGCGGATGCGCCTCCACTGGGAGGTTCCTCTTTCCGAGAGCGCCGTTACGCGAGCCCTGAACGCGACCGCGTCGATCCTCCCGCGCTTCCTCCGCCATCACCCCGCCGCCCTGACGGTCATCGGGCGCGCCGCGGGATCGCTGCTTCGCGCCGGCCGCGTGCGGTTGACCGGGATGGCTCCCAGCCGGCAGGACTTCTTCGCCGATCTGCGCCGAATCTGGTTGATCGAGAACTCGATCGCCGTCATCGACGGTGTTGATCTGGGAGAGTCAGGCCCTCTACCCGAGCAGACGCACCTGGCTGACTTCTGGCTTCCGCAGCGAGGGCTCTTCGCCATCGGGAGCTCGTTCTTCGAGCTCTACGACCCGGCCCGCCACGAGCAGGTCGCCTCGCGCCGTGAGCTCCCCGCAGCGACCTGATCGGCCTGCGAATCTGCGAATCTGCGACGATCCTTACAGGAGCACGGGGCTCGAACCCGCACCTCCCGGCGTGACCGGCTGCCTCGCAACACACCGCATGAACTGAGCGAATCCCAGGCGGATCGCTACCTGCGGGGCTTGCGGGCCACCACGAGCAGGTACTCGTAGGGGTACTCGGCCGGCCCGTCGGGCGCGCCTCGGTTCGAGCGGCTGGCGAACTCGAGGAACTCTCGGTCGAGGTCCGCTACATGGTCAGGCTCGTCGGCGAGGCTCGCGTACACGGCTACCGCCGGCCCGAAGGTCTCCTTGAAGAACTCGCAGTAGTCGCGCGGGCTCGCGGCCCTTTCCACGTACTCCCTGCGGGCCGTCTCCAGCGATTCGACGTGCTCGCCGAAGAGCTCTCGCACATGCTTCTCGCTCCCCCACAGCACAGGCGGCAGCGCTCCCGGCGGAGGCGCCGGCATGTACGGCGCGAAGACGGCGAAGAAGTCGGCCGCCAGGCTATCGGGAGTGAAGTTCGCCATGCCGATGGTGCCCCCGGGCCGGCACACGCGCACGAGCTCCTTGGCGACCGCGTGGTGATCGGGAGCGAACATCGCGCCGAACGAGGACGTGACGATGTCGAACTCGTCGTCGGCGAACGGCAGCGCTTCGGCGTCGGCCTCCACCCACTCGAGCTCCACTCCCCGCGCCCGCGCCTCCCGGCGGCCCGCCTCGAAGTTCTCCGGCGTAAGGTCCGACGCCACGACCGCCGCCCCTGCCTCGGCCGCCCGGATCGCCACGTTTCCCGTGCCCGCGGCCACATCGAGCACACGCTGGCCTGAAGAGATCCCGGCCGCCGCCACGAGCACCGGTCCTACCTCCCAGACGAGCTCGGTCGCGAATCTGTGGTAGTCGCCGAGCCGCCACGCCGCACGCGCGGCGGCCTTCGCAGCGGATACCTCCTGCGTCGTCATGTGCCTCCTCCTCTCGTCGATCGCGGCGAGCGCCGCAAACTCGCTCATCGCTCCTCTCGACATGCGGCAAAGGTACTCCTCGACGCCGGCCGCGACATCGCCGGGAACGGCCATCTTCAGTGACGTACGAGATAGCCGGGTCTGGCTATGCGCCGCGAGTCTCGAGAAGACCGGCCCGTACGGCATGGGCGGCCGCGGCCGTCCGCGAGGGAAGATCGAGCTTGCGCAGGATGTTGGTGACGTGGCGGTGGACCGTGTGCTCGCTCACCACCAAGCGCTCGGCGATCTGACGGTTCGTCAGCCCCTCGGCGAGCAGGCGCAGCACCTCCCGCTCACGGGGGGTGACCTCTGAGAGAGGCGAGCGGCTTCCGTCGTCGGCGACCCCGTCGAGGAGCCGCCGCGCCCGCGCAGCCTCTGCGTCGGCCTCGAGCTCGACCAGGAGCTCCAGGGCCGCGGCCGCCTCGCCCTCGGCTGCATCGGCGCGGCCCAGTGCGGCAAGGCTCGTCGCCAGCTCGATGCGCGCCTCGGCGGCCTCGAACGGCGCGCCGCTCCGCTGGAACCGATCCACGGCATCCTCGAGCAGCGTCCGGGCCCGGTCATGGTCGCCGCGGGCGGCGGCAAGCATCCCCTCCGCGCGGTCGGCGCAGGCTCTCATCGGCGCCGTGCCGACCAGCCGCTCAACCTCTCGCAGCGCTGCGAGGGCCGACGCCGCTTGGTCGAACTCGCCGCGTGCAATGCGGGCGTGAACGAGCAGCTCCAGGGCGGGCGCGCGGTCCAGCCGGCGATGGACTGGGGTTTGACGTAGCAGCCGCTGCACGAGGTCGACAGCGCTGAGCGGGTCGCTCCGGTCGAGCGCAAGGCGGGCGCGGCAGAGCTGTGCCGTCTGGGTTGCACCCGCGCGGTCCAGCAACTCTTCCGCCTCGGCCGGCAGGCTCTGGCGGCGTCGTAGCTCGGCCAGCATCACCAGCGGCGACGCGGCCCACGCCGGGCGCGAAGAGGAGAAGTCGTCGAGCGACGCCTCCAGCATCTTCTCTGCGTCCGCCCACCGGCCTCGCCATAGGTGAACTGCGCCATACTCGGCCCTGCAGAACGCGAGCATGTAGCGGCTCCCGTAGCGGTCCGCGAACTCGGCGATCCGGTCGCACCACTCGAACGCCCGCTCGTAGTCGAGCACCGCGGTGCACGCGGTGACGAGGAAGCAGCAGGTCCACGCGCGGGAGATCGGGATCGCGGCTTCTCCCTCTAGTGCCGTCACCGTTGCCTCGTCCAGGCAGCGCATACCCTCCTCCACCTGCGCCGAAGCGACGAGCGTGGCCCCCTCTAGAGCGAGGCCGAGCATCTCCAGGTCAGCGACCGCGAACCGCCGCCCGAGCTCGGCCGCGACAGCGGCGAGCTCCCGAGCCCTGTCGCTGTCTCCGCGCATATGGGCGACGTAGCCGTCGTGGAAGGCGAGCCACCCATGATCGGGCCTGGGGTCGAGCGGGGCGAGCAGGCGATGCGCTCGCCGCAGCCAACCGCTCGCCACGGCGGGGGTGCCGTGGAAGTCGAGCTCGTCGGCCGCCAGCCAGGTAGCCATGCGGGCAGCGCCCGCCGGATCACGTC
>JBKGUS010000246.1:0-5380 GCA_046462295.1 Thermoleophilaceae bacterium
GAAGAGGAACGAGAGCAGGAAGAGCAGTGGGAAGGCGAGCAGCTCGGCGCGCGCCAGGTCCTCGGACACCTTCTCGTTCACCTGCGGGCTCGCCACCGCGAAGCCGCCCAGCGTGACGCCCGGCTCGCGCTCGAAACGCTCGATCAGCCGCTCGCCGGCGTCGTTCTCGTCGGCCCCGGGGCGAAGGCTGCCGGCCACGTAGGTGGAGCGCCCGTCGCGGGCGACGAGAGCGCGACCGCCCTGCTCGAAGGTCACGACGCCGGCGACGGCCGGGTCGGCGCGCAGCTCGCGCGCGACGCCGCCCACGCGGGCGCGGGCCTCCGGTGACGTCACCCCGCCCGGCGTGTCGACGAGCGCAACTACATCGACACCCGCGCCGAGCCCTGCGCGCTCGAGCAGGGCGTCGGCGCGCACCGACTCGGTGGCGGGGTCGTCCGCGGCGTAGGGGTCGAGCCGGTCGGCGACCGAGGACCCCGCCGCGGCGGCGGCGACGACCACCAGGACAGCGACGAGCACGACCCGCTTCGGACGCCGGGTGGCCAGGCTCGTCAGGGTCGAAAACATTGGATCCGGCACCGTACCATGATTTCCAAGTACATGCTTGGATTTCAGGTAGCATGGATGTCGTGGAGGGCAAGCGGCACTACCGCGAGTACTGCGCGATCGCGCGCTCGCTCGACCTGCTCGGACAACGCTGGACCCTCCTGATCGTGCGCGACCTCTTCCTCGGCCCGCAGCGCTACACGGACCTCCAGGCCGGCCTGCCGGGCATTGCGAGCGACATCCTGACCGCCCGCCTCCGCACACTGGAGGACGAGGGCTTGGTCCGCCGGCGCGAGCTGCCCCCGCCCGCGCCCGCGACGGTCTACGAGCTCACCGACTCCGGCCGCGGTCTGGCGCCGCTGATCCGCGCGCTTGGAGAGGTGGGGCTGACGCTGCTCGGCACGCCGGAACCGGGCCAGCCGGTGAACCCGAGCCCGGTCGTGATGTCGCTGAACCTCACATTCCGCGGAGACGAGGCGCGCGGCCTGACCGAGACCTACGGGCTCGAGCTCGGCGGCCAGTCCTTCAGCGTGGAGGTGGATCAGGACGCGGTGAGAACCCGGCGCGGCGCGCCGGCCTCGCCCGCGGCGACGCTCCGAACGGACCCCCGCACGCTCGTCGGGCTGCTGCGCGGGGAGACGACCACGACGGCGGCGGAGGCCGAAGGCGAGCTCGAGGTCGAGGGCGACCGCGCCGCGCTCGGGCGCTTCGCAGCGATGTTCCTCGGCTAGTCGACCAGCGACGTGACGGCGGATCGCGCCGGTCTCACGAAGACCCGGGCGCCCACCTCGTAGAGCTCGAGCGACGGCAGCTGCACCAGCACGGTGCGGCCGCCCTCGTGGCGCAGGCGGTACAGCACGTCGTGACCACGGAACTCACGTGACACCACCTCGGCGTTGCCGTCGTGGCGGGCCGTCAGCTCGAGTTGCTCGGGGCGCACCGCCACGTGCACGGTCCCGGTGGCCGGCGCGCGCAGGTCGAAGCGGCCCAGCTCGGTCTCCACCCCGCCCTCGCGCGCCACTCCCGCCAGCACGTTCACCTCGCCCACGAACTGCGCCGCCCAGCGGCTCGCCGGCCGGCCGTAGACCTCCTCGGGCGCCCCCACCTGCACGATCCGCCCCTCGCGCATGACCGCCAGTCGGTCCGCCAGCGACAGCGCCTCCTCCTGGTCGTGCGTGACGAGCAGGGCGGTGGCCTCCGCGTCGCGCAGGATCAGCTCGACCTCGCGGCGCAGGTCGGCGCGAAGCGTGGCGTCAAGGCTGGAGAAGGGCTCGTCGAGCAGCACGACCTCGGGCTCGGGGGCGAGCGCCCGGGCCAGCGCCACGCGCTGCCGCTCGCCGCCCGACAGCTCATGCGGGTGCCGGCCCGTCTTGTGCTGCAGGCCGACCAGCTCGAGGGTTCGCCGAGTGAGCTCCTCGCGCTCCTCGCGCGGCCGGCGCGAGAGGCCGAACGCGACGTTTGCCTCGACGGTGAGGTCCGGGAACAGGGCGAAGTCCTGGAACACCATCCCGACGCGCCGCTTCTCCGGAGGGACGAGCGTGCCGGGGCCCGCGACGGTCTCGTCCCCCACCGCCACGCGCCCGCCGTCCGGCGCGTCGAATCCGGCGATCAGGCGGAGCAGCGTGGTCTTGCCGCAGCCCGACGGCCCTAGCACCGCCATCAGCTCGCCGTGCTCGATCTCGAGGCTCACCTCGCGGACGGCGCGCGTGCCACCGAAGGACTTCGAGACGTCCTCGAGGAGGATCGCGGCGCTCACGCCGGCACCACCTCCAGCTCCGCGCCCCGCCTTCCCGACACACGGATCATCGCCGCCACGGGCAGGAGGCCGACCAGGACGATCAGGAGGGCCGGCAGCGCGGCGGTCTCGAAGAGCGACTCCGTGGTGGCCTGCCAGACGGCTATCGCCAGGGTGTCGCCGCCCGTGGGCCGCAGCAGAAGCGTGGCGGGGAGCTCCTTCATGACCTCGACGAACACCAGAAGGGCGGCCGTCGCGAGGCCCGCGCGGATCATCGGCACGTGCACGCGCGCGAGCACGTCGAGCCGGTCGGCGCCGAGTCCGCGCGCCGCCTCGTCGAGGGTGCGCGGGATCCGCAGCAGCCCGGACTCCACGGAGCCCCACGCGAGCGCCAGGAAGCGAACGAGATAGGCGAAGAGCAGTCCGATCACTGTGCCCGTGAGCAGGAGTCCGGCGCCGGTGCGGCGGTCGACCCAGCCGAGCGGCACGATCACCGCGACCGCCACCACCGAGCCCGGCAGGCCATAGCCGATCGTAGCGGCCCGCGCAGCACCGGCGGCGATGCGCGACCGGCTCGCCCGCACGCCGTATGCCAGCAGCGTCGCCACGATCGGGACGAGCAGCGCGCTCACCCCCGCCAGCAGCACGCTGTTGCGCGCGGCGGTCGCGAACTCGGGCGCCAGCAGGCCCTCCCCGATCGACTCGACCGACCACGCGGTGAGCTGGGCGAGCGGTGCCGCGACGACCACCCCCACCAGCGCCAGCGGGAACGCCGCCGCGGCGAAAGCAGCGAATCCGTGCAGCCGCACGGGCGCCACCACGTCACCGCCGGCCGCGTGGTAGCGCGCACGCCCCCGGGCGAGTCGCTCGAGCAGCAACAGGGTGAGGGTGATCGACACGAGCAGCGCGGCGAGCTGCATAGCGGCGTCCCGGTCGAGCGCCGTGAACCAGACCCGGTAGATGGCGTCCGTGAAGCTGCGCACGCCGAGCAGGTTGACGGTGCCGAAGTCGGCCAGCGCCTCCATGAGTGCGAGTGCCACGCCGCCCAGGATCGCCGGCCGGGCGAGCGGGATCGCCACCCGCAGGACCGCGGCGCGGCGCGAGAGCCCAAGCCCGCGCGCGGCCTCGAGCAGCGTTCGCGGCTGGGCCAGGAACGCCGCGCGAGCCAGCAGGTAGACGTACGGGTAGAGCACGAGCGTGAACACGCACACCGCGCCCAGCTCGGACCGGATGCCGGGCACCTCGAGGCCGAGCGCGAACAGCGTGAAGACGTAGCCCGGCATCGCGAGCGGCAGCACGAGCACCCACTCGATCCAGCTCCGCCCGGGGAAGTCGCAGAAGGAGACGAGGGCGGCGAGCGCCGTGCCGAGCACCAGCACGCCAGCGCCGACGCCGACGATCAGGACGGCGGTCGCGGCCAGCGCCTCCGGCACCAGGCCCGAGAAGCGGTCCAAGCTTCCGGGGGCGGTCATGAACGAGATCGGCAGGCCTAGCAGCGGGCCCGCGACCGCGAGCGCGGCGAGAAGCGTGAAGACGGTCCAGCCGTCGAGACGCCTCGTCAGTCCCAACCCACCTCGTCCATCAGGTTCAAGGCATCGTCGAGCCGCGCGCCGGCCTGCTCCACGTCGATCGGGTCGGCCTTGAACTCGAGCTCCTCGGTCACGGGGAACTCGTGGTTGTTGTCGGAGAAGACCTGCTGCTGCTCGCGTGAGACGAGGAACTCGATGAGCTCCTGTGCCTCGTCGGCCTGGTCGCTGCCGGTCACGACGCCGAGCCCGGACAGGTTCACATGCGTGCCGCGCCCGTCCTGGTCGGCCCACACGGGCTCGACCGGGAAGTCGGGGTCCTCCTCCTTCTCGCGCTCGAGGTAGTAGTGGTTGGTGAGGCCGACGTCGCAGTCGCCGTCGGCGATCGCGTCGAGCACGTCGAGGTCGGAGCCGAGGATCTCGGGGTCGTTGTCCATCCAGCTCCGCAGCATCTCCTCGGTGGCCTCGGGACCGTCCTTGGCGAGCCGGTCGGCGACGAACGAGACGTTGTACTCGCTGGTGCCGGAGCGGAGGCAGAGACGGCCGTTCCAGCGCGGGTCGCCGAGCCCCTCGTAGGTCGTGATCTCCTCCGGGCCAACCCGCTCCGACGAGCGCATGATCGTGCGGGCGCGGACGGCGAAGCCGTACCAGTGGCCGGCGGGGTCGCGCAGGTCCTCGGGCACGAGGCGATCGAGCTGGGCCGACTCGAGCGGCTCGAGCAGCCCCGCCTCGGTGGCGCGCCAGAGGTTGGCGGAGTCCACGGTGATCAGGACGTCGGCCGGCGTCTCCTCCCCCTCTGCCCGGATGCGCTCGTACAGCTCGTTGGCATCGCCTCCGCGGATGCTGAGGTCCGTGCCCGTCTCGGCGGCGAAGTCCTCGAACGGCTGCTCCTCGCGGTAGTGGGAGCGGGCGGAGTAGATGTCGAGGGCGTCGGAGGAGCCGGAGGTGGCGAGGACGACGCCGACGAGCGCGAGCACGAGCAGGGCGGAGCCACCCGCGAGGACGGCGATGAGGGCGCGCCTGGACATCGCCTATGGCGTGGTCTCCGTCTCGGGCTCGGTCTCCGTCTCAGGAGCCGTCTCGCTCTCGGTCCCGGCGGTCTCAGTCCCGGTCGTCTCCGTCCCCGCCGTCTCGGTCCCGGTGCCTGCCGTCCCGGTGCCCTCGGTCTGGAACTCGACCTCGCCCTCGCGGTCCTCGCCGCACGCGGCGACCCCCATCGCGGCGCCCGTTCCGAGCGCCGCCGCGACCATCAGGATTCCTGCCTTCTTGAGCATGCGCGTTAGGCTAGCCTAACTCCGACCTGAGCGGTCTGATAAGCCCCCGAGCGCGCTAACCTTGGTGGTGTATGGCTGCCACTGACAAGACCCGCATCGCCAAGCCCAGCCCCATCAAGGAGAACGAGCAGGGACAGCTCGTCGCCAAGAAGGGCATCTCCCGCGAGGTGATCGAGGAGCTCTCCAAGATCAAGGGAGAGCCCGACTGGATGCGCGACAAGCGGCTCAAGTCGTTCGAGATCTTCGAGCGCAAGCCGATCCCCACCTGGGGCGTCGACCTGTCGGACCTCGACCTCACCGAG
>JBKGUS010000247.1:0-9183 GCA_046462295.1 Thermoleophilaceae bacterium
CAGCCGCGCAGACCGGCGGCGTTGAGGGCTCTTGTGACCATGGCGGGCAGGTACCCGCGTACTTCCAGGGAATGCCGCGCCGCCAGACCCTCTTCCGCCGGCTCACCACCGCCGCCCGCTGGCCGGTCGGCGTGACGCTCACGTCGTGGCGCTACCTGTGGCGCACCACGCCGCTGTATCGCACGGACGAAGAGGGCTCGTGGCCGGACGACGCGCCGCCGCCGCTCCCGGACGGCGTCAACGACGATGAGATCCAGCGCGTCGCGGACGGCGCCGGCGCGCTCTTCCACCGCCGCTACGTGGCGCTGATCCGCCGTGCGGAGCTGGACCCCGAGGCGCTCGTGGCGCGGCTCGCCGCGAACCCCGACCAGGCCGCGCCGAGCGAGCTCGCCACGTTCAATAAGGTGCACGGCGAGGAGGACGAGATGCGCGTGGGCGACGAGTACGTCGTCCGCATGCCGGGGCCCTGGGACGGCCCGGTGCGCGTGATCGAGCGGACGCCCACCTGCTTTCGGTTCGCCACGCTGGAGGGCCACCTCGAAGCGGGCCAGATCGCCTTCAGCGCCGAGCGGGAGGACGGGCGGCTGCGCTTCCGGATCGAGTCCTGGGCCCGCAGCGGCGACCGGCTGTCGGACCTCCTGTACGACCGTCTGCGGATGTCGAAGGAGATCCAGTTCCACATGTGGACGTCGTTCCTCGAGCGGGTGATCGAGCTGTCGGGCGGCGAACGCGACGGCGGCCTGCGCATCCACACACGCCGGGTGGCGGAGCTGCCCGATGCCTCTGAGCGCAGGCTGGGCGACCCGCGCTCGCGGGAGGCGCTCCGCGCGCTGCACGACAAGCGCCTCAACTTCGACCTCGACCGCCGCGGCGCGATGACCCGCGAGGCCGGCTGGAACGTGGACGACTACCGCCAGCCGCTCCCGCCGGAGCGGCGCGGCCCCCCGGCACCCGGCGGCACCTGGGAGCGGGCGCGTGAGCTGATGCTCGACTACGAGTTCGCGGACCCGAGGATCGTGCGCGCGGTCTACGCCCCGGGCTCGCCGCTCGAAGGACGCGACATGCTGCTGGAAGCGCGCTTCCTCGGCCTGCGCTTCCGCTTCGGCGTGCGGGTCGAGGGAGTGGTCGACGAGACCTATGAGGCGGCCGGCCGGCCGATCCGGGTATGGGGCTGGAGCTACCGCACGCTGCAGGGCCACCTCGAGATGGGCCAGATGGACTACGAGCTTTGGAAGTGGCTCGACAGCGGCGAAGTCGAGTTCCGGATCCACGTGGTGTCGCGGCCGGCCCGGATTCCGAGCCCGATCATCCGCCTGGGCTTCAGGATCTTCGGCCGCCGCCAGCAGGTGCGCTTCGCCCGCCGAGCCTGCGAACGGATGGCGTGCCTGCTGGAGGGGCGCCCCGTGCAGCCTGCCCGGATTAGCGGCGCCGGCCCCCGCCCTCGTTGATCGCCTCAACGATCGGCATGAGTCCCTGGGCGTCGGGGGCCTCGACGCGTTGGTCCTCGCCGGGTTTCTCGGCAGTGAGCCACGCGTCGCCTTCCTGTACCGAGAAGCGCAGGACCCAGTCCTCCCCGAGCTCAGCCTGGAGCTCGTGCATCTCAGCCTCGAAGTCGGGCGGCTTGCCCCCTCCCTCGGGCCGCTCGTCCTCCGCACCGCCCTGGCGCTCTGGAGGCTCCGGCGGCTCGCGCCGCGCGATCTCCTTCGCGATCGAACGCGCCACCAGGGGGATCGTGCTGCGGCTCAGGCCCGGCTTGATCTTCTCCTGCAGGTACTGGGCCAGCTGCGTCTCGTACTCGGCGAGCTCGCGCTCGTATCCGTTCTCGTCCGCCACCCTCTCCCGGTACCCGGCTCGCCGGCCGGAAACAGCGGACGGAAACGCGCCGTAGGGCGCTACGGGACGTTGAGCTGCTGCCGCGTGAGGCGCCGGTGGTGGCCGTGGCGGGTGCCCTTGGGCGGACCCTCCCAGTCGGTCGCCCAGCGGGCGTAGCTCAGGGCGCGGGGCAGGAACCACCCGATCTTCTGGCCCCCGCACGACTGGGCATATCCGGGCCGGTTGATCCAGAGGTAGGCGTCCACCTTCGGGTGCGAGGTGTCGGTGGTGGGCGGCGGGCCCATCCCGCGGAAGCCCGGGTTGCACCAGACCGTCTGCCGGCGGCCGTTGGGAAGCCGCACGTGCACCGGGCCGCGGCCGTTCTCGGCCGTGTTGATCACGAAGTGCTTGCCACCCGTCATCCGTGAGATCTGGAGGCCGTAGCGGATGTTGCTCCGCGTCCAGTCGTAGTGGGTGGCGTTCAGCATGAAGCCGCGCACGTTCGCGATCCCGATCGCGCGGAGCTTCTTCGCCACACGGGCGGCTGGCTCCCAGTCCGAGGCCCCGGCCTCGACGTAGATCGTGGCGTTCGGCAGCTTCGACAGCGCCGTGACGCCGTAGCGCAGGAGCTTGAGGCGGTCATCGCGGCGGCTGGGCGCATGGCAATCGATGGTCCCGATCGAGTCCGGCTCGAAGGCGATCACCACCTGGCTGCCACCGATCACCCGCGCGAGGGCGTCATACCAGTTGCGCGTGCGGGCGTCCTCGGCCGGGCCACCGCCGTCGTAGCTCGGGTTGCACTGCGTGGACTCCGCCCGCAGGACGGTGAAGAGCGGCACCGTGTTCTCGGCCTCCGCGCGCTCGATCAGGCGGCGGACCTTGAAGTCGAAGTTCGGCCGGGTGAAGCCGCCGAGCCACATGTTGCGCGGCTCCCGCGCGATCTTCCAGATCAGGTCGGCCTTGGCCTTCTGGCCGGTGCGGTTGAGGTGCTGCCACGAGAGCCAGGCGGGCGACTCGCGGTCGACGAACCACTCGACCCCCTCGAGCGGATTCCCGGAGGTCTGGGCCGCCTCGGCGGAGCCGCGCGCCTCGGCCGCGAGACCGTGCGCGGGCACGATGGCGACAGCGGTCAAGGCAAGCAGGAGCGTGAGCAGCAGCGTCTTCGGCATGTGGGCGGGTCCCCCTGTCGGGTGTGGCGGCAACCAAAGTAGTACATCGGCCGCCGGCGGCCGAAGGTTTAGATGTTGTACATCCCCGCGATTCCGCTCTGAGGCGAAAGTGTGGCTGCACTCATGCAGGATGATCCGGTTGAGCTCAGCCGCCTTCCACGCCGCGTCTGCGCGCTCCGTGAGCCGCCTCGGGACAACGGACTCCGCTCCGTCACCCCGAACACGAGCTGGTCCCCGCGCCGCCCTGAGCGCATCAGGTGCGACAACAGGTGCTCGCGCAGCACCGACGCGATCGGCACCCGCCGCCGGTTGCGGCCCTTCGTCTCGATCTCGCCCTCGATCATGCCCAGCCGCGCTTGACGTGGATCACGTTCGCGTCCATGTCGATCCGGTCGACCCTGAGCGCCATCAACTCGCCGCGGCGCAGCCCGGCGTACATGGCCGTCGCCCAAATCGCCCGGTCGCCTTCGGGCAGCACGGCAAGGAGCGCCGCCGCCTCGGTCGGGTCCGCGATCCGGGTCCGCCCGCCCCGTATGGCGGGCAGCTCGAGCCCGGCGGTCGGGTTGACCGCCAGCCGCCCCCGGTGGACTTCGCGTCGGCAGATCGCCTTGAGCGGGGGGGAGAAGGCGGTCGCCGGTCAAGCCTCCGCCTGCTGCCTGCCACCGCCAGGGCTCTCGATGATCTCCTCGAAGACTCTCGTCGCCGCATTGCGCGCCATAGCGCGCCACTGCTCGTGCTGGGATTCGGTGAGCTGATCCCACTCGACTATTCCGGCGCCCGTCCACGTGGCGTCGGCGCGTCGGAGGGCGTCGGCGAGCTGGTCGAGTGCGCTCGGCGTCCTTGCAAACCGCGCCATGCTCCTCTCCATTCCTCGGGCGATTCCTTGCGTCCAGTTCGGCGCGGGCAAGCCGATGCCTCTCATCCCAATACCGGGAGTCCTCAAGGCGTACCTGTCGCTTGACCAGCACCAGCACCGCCGCTCGGCCGACTTGCCGGAATGCCCTACTCCAGCTATTCATTGCCAGGTCGGCCGCCCCCAGGCGATCGACCACCCGGTCCATGAGTTCCGCCTCCCGAAACCCAATAAGGGTGCTGCTGGTCGACGATCACCACTTCTTTCGCAGCGGTCTGCGGAGCATTCTCGCGGAGTTCGATGCGGTCACGGTCGTGGGCGAGGCCGAGAGCGGCGAGGCGGCGCTGCCGCTGATCGAACGGCGAAAGCCGGACGTGGTGATTATGGACCTCAACATGCCGGGCATCTCGGGAGCCGAGGCCGGCCGGCGCGTCCAGCAGCTCTCACCGGGCACTGAAGTGGTCATGCTGACGGTGTCCGGAGCAGAGGAAGACGTCATCGATGCCCTCGAGGGCGGAGCGGCGGGATATCTCTTGAAGGATGCAGGGCCGGAGGAACTCCTGCGCGCGGTCACGGCGGCCGCGCATGGCGGCTCGGTTCTGTCGCCGGCAGTTGCGAGAACTGTCGTAGAGCGTGCCAGGCGGATGGCCCCGGGCAGCACCGCCCGCAGCGCCGTGAGCGACCTCTCGAAACGCGAGCGCGAGGTGCTGCGCCTGCTCGCCGACGGAAAGAACAACGCCGAGATCGCCGGCGAGCTCTTCATCGGTGTGGCAACCGTGAAGCACGACGTCACGACGCTGTTCGCAAAGCTCGGAGCGACCAACCGAGTGCAAGCGGCCATCAAGGCGGTCCGGAGCGGGCTCCTGTAAGCAGCAGCTCTGCCCTGTCTGCTGACCCACACTGGCGTGCGCAGACACGCCGGCGAACGACCTCCGCCCACGCTCGAGGCGCTCCTGGCCCGCTATCGCGGGCGGCAGGCGCACCCGACCCCCGACGAGGGGGAAGACCTCTACACCCAAGGATGTGCGGGAGGTGCCTCGGCTGGAGCTTGAATGGCAGCGGCAGCAGATGCGCGAGGAAGTGCTAGCGCTCCGCAGACTCGTGCGACTGCTGCGCACCGCGGTGGAGTGGGCACATGCCTCCCCTCCCGCTCACCCCCCGAGACAAGGGCGGCCGGAGCGCCGGTGCGTAATCAGAACGCAGGCCGGTCGCGTAAGGGCAGCCGGTCGTGGGACCGTCTAGCTCCTCCCGGCTCGCATCAGCCGCACGGCCGCCTCCCGGTCCGGGACCTGGAGCTTCCGCAGTACTTCGCTGACGTGCCGGCGAACTGTCACCGGGGAGATCGATAGCGCCTGGGCGATGTCCGCGGTTGTCCGCCCGTCGCGCAGACCAAGGAGGACATCGCGTTCGCGATCCGTCAGGGCATGACCAACTCCCTCCAGCTCCGGCCGGCGGCGACGGCCCTCCCCCTCGCGGAACTCGTCGATGACGCGGGCCACCAGAGTGCGCGGCAAGGCAGCCTCGCCCTCAAGGACGCCGCGCAACGCGAACGGCAGCCGCTCAGGGTTGGTGTCCTTCAGCAGATAGCCGACCGCACCCGCTCGCAGTGCCGCGAACAGATCATCCTCGCCGGCCGAGACGGTCAGCATCACGATGCGCGTTCCCGGGAGGCGCGCGTGAATCTCGGCCGCTGCCATGATGCCGCCGCCGGGCATGTAGACGTCCAGCAGGCAGAGATCGGGCTGCTCACGTAGCGCGGCGTCGACGGCCGCCGCCGCAGCATCTGCTTCCGCCACCACCGTAAACCCGCCGTCCTCAAGTGACATGCGGATGCCGATCCGGGTGGCGGCGTGATCGTCGGCGAGCACGACCGTTGGTGCCCGGTCGTTCACGACAGACGCACCTCCACGAGGGTGCCCGCGTCAGAGCTCGTCACGTGGAAGGTGCCTCCCAGGGCCTCGGTCCGCTCTCGCATGCTGCGCAGGCCGAAGCCGCCGCGGCTCGCCTCATCGTGCCTCGCGAACCCCTTGCCGTCGTCGCGGATAGTGAGAACGATGTCGCCATTGCCGTCCATCGTGATGCTGACAGCATGAGCGTCGCTGTGGCGCGTTGCGTTGGTCACGGCCTCGCGGACGATTCGCACGAGCGCCTCACGCACCTCGAGCGGCACGGTCAGGACGGGAGAAACGTCCGTGCGCACCTCGACCCCGGCACGTCCCCCGACCTCCTCCGCAGCCCGGGTGATCGACACCGCTACGGGCTCGTCTACGGGGCGCGTGAGGGCCGCGATCGCGTCCCGTGAATCATCAAGCGCGCGGTCAGCGGCGAAGGCGATCTGCCTGGCGAGTTCACTCGGATCGAGGCGCTTAGGCAGCCTGCGCGCATGCGTCGAGATGAAGGCAAGCTCCTGAGCCAGGCCGTCGTGGAGATCCCGCGCCATCCGCCGGCGTTCCGCATCCACCGCGGCCTCGGCCAATCGGCGCTGGTAGCTGCTGATCTCGCGGAACGTGCCGCCCAGCAGGACGAGGTAGAAGGCGAGCCGCATGAAGTCGCCGACGTAAACCCACTCCGACTGGAGTGAGGGAAAGAGGAAATAGTTGATGCGCGCGAACGCAGCGACGGTAGCCGCCGCGGCGAACCAGGCCATCATCTCGTCTCCGCGCGCCTCTGCCCTGCGCAGGAACCCGCAGGCCGCTGCAGCGAAGAGCGGTACCGAGACAAGTTGAATCGCGAGAAACGCCGGAGCTCCTACGATCCGTGGCCGACTGGACGACTCGGGCGACAGCTGAGGGTCGATTCCCCCCGGCAGCACCGGTGCGGCCACGGAGACCAGCACGGCGATGGTGGGCACCGTCAGCACGACTGCCGCGACAACAGTCAAGAGTGCCCGCGAGCGGTCCTCGATGATCTTCGTCGGAGCGAACGCGGCGAGGGCCAGCGCCGACGCGCCGATTAGTCGACCCGCGACCGGGGACCATAGGTCGAACTTCCCAGGCTCAGCCGTCGTGAGCGAAACCATTGTCGAGAAGACCAGGTTCGTGGAGGCCAGTAGGAGAAGGGCGCCGGTGAGGAGGAGGTCCGCAACCTCGCCGCTGCGGCGAAACCGGCCCGCGACCAGCAGCGCGGCCAGCAGGCCGATCAAAGTCGCCGCCGTCTCGATCGCCACGTGGCCCGGCTTGCTGCGGTAAGCGAAGGAGACCGTCGGCAGTACGCTCACGAGCAGCGTCACGAGCGCTGCCGCCAGGGCGATGGCGAACACTGTCCAGCGCGTGACGGGCCTTCTCTCTGGTCCTTGCCGTTCCATCGTCCCGATCTGAAACGAGTCGGCGTGGCGATGCTTGCGGCCATCTCTCCACGCGCTCCCGTCAAAAGTGGCTCATATCCGGCGGTTTCGCCAGGGCCAGGGAGACGGCCGTCCCAGTCGTGGCCATGACGATCAGGCCCGAGAGGTCGAGCTCGCGGACGAGCTCGCCGACCACCGCGGCCTGCTCGGGCGGCGTGTAGCCATAGCCGCGCGGCGGCTCCGAGTGCCCGAAGCCAGAGCTGCGACCCGGTTCGACGGGCTCAAGGCGATGAGGTTGGCGGCTAGCGCCGCTGCGTCGCAGGTCCTGTCCGCGGAGACTCGTCCCTTTCGGGTCGGCCGGTTAATCGAACGGCTCGCGCCAACGAGGGCCTGTGCCGACCCGGCGCGCTAACGCTTCTCGCGGCTGGGTCGGGTACCGCGGTGGATGAGGTTGCGGTGCGAGCCAAGCTCGGAGCTCGCGCGCTATTTGCTGCCGGCTTGCGCCGAGGACGGCGGCCTTGGCGACTGCTTCGTTGCTACGTTCGTAGGCTTGCTGGCGGCCTCTTCAGCCGCTCTTGCCTCGGCGAACAGCCTGGCGATCTGGGATGAGGGGTCCCGCGCCACCGGCGAAAGCGTCCGGGCGCTAGGCGGCCGGCTCGGCTGAATCGTACGTAGCGGAAGCGCTCGCCCAGTCCAGCGCGGTGCGCAGCAGGCGCACAAGCGTGCGGACGGCGGCCAGCTCGTCCGCGGTCTGGTCCCGCAGCCGCCGCAGATCGGCGGCCTCGCGGACAGCGACGGCGTCATGGGATCTGACTGCTTCCGCCGCGATAAGCCTCCGCTTCAGCCGCAATAGCTGCCCCTCCAGGCGGAGCATCTCCGCACAGCTGTCCGTGTAGAGCTCCTCCAGCTCTCCCGGCGTTGGATTCGCCTGCGTCCCCCGATAGCGGGAGACGAGCGCGTCGAGCCTGGGCTGCAAACCGTTCGTCTGCATCGGTGCGCTCCCGTCTGAGGATAGGGGCGGGGGCCGTGACGGCCCCCGCCCTTCTCCCCTTTTGGATTCCCCCCTACTTCTTGAACTGGACGTATGCCACGGTCCGCGCTGAGCCTTCGCCGAGGTCCAGCCTCAGGCTCTTGCACGAGTTGGCGTACGAGGTCGGCGACTTCCAGTTGAACTGGTAGTAGCCGTCGCCGAGGTTCTGCAGTCCGGACGAGCCGGCCGCGTACTCCTCGACTAGGTCCGCGGACGTGCCGGAGGCGCACCCCATGTCGGACACCAGCACCTTGACGCTGCTCAGGGTGGTGACTGGGTCACCGTTCGCATCGGTGAGCCGCCACTTGAGCGGGAGCGCCTGGCCGGCCTTCGACACGTTCAGGATGTTCGGCCGATCGATCGGCGCGGACAGGCCCGAGAAGCCGAAGGCGACGCTGTACGAGCAGTTCGCACTGCTCGAGTTTCCGACGCCGTCGCTCGCGTCCAGCGAGACGCTCTTCGAGCCGCCCACCGACGAGGTGTCCGCCGGCTTGCTCACGGTCGCCGACGCCGGCCCGGACCCGCCGTCGGTGGCGGTGCCGGTGACGTTCGCGGACTGGCCGAGCGTGAACGTCGGGGCCGGCGTGTCACAGCTGATCGCCGGAGCCTTCTTGTCGACCTTGTTGCCGCCGATCGGGCCGGCGGTTGTGGTGTGGCCGGCCGCGTCGCTCACCGTCTTCGTGCCGGTCAGAGCGTTGGCCGTCTCCGTCCCCGCGGGAACGTTGGTCGAGAGGACGAAGCTCTCATCGCTCGCCGGGCTGACCCCGGAGCCGCCGTCGGTCGCCGTGCACGCAATGCTCACGTCAATGGCGGACCAGTTGCCGTCGGCCGCGCCGCACTGTACACCCGGGGCAACCTGATCGATCTTGAACTCGGCCGTCTTAGAGCTCGTGCCGCCGCTCGAGGTGGCCGTGCAGGTGAGGCTGTGCACCCCATCCGTCGAAACGGTCGTGTCGGTGCAGCCACTCATGCTGCTGATCGCCGACTCATTGTCGGTGATCGTCCAATCCACGCCGACAGAGCTCGTATACCAGCC
>JBKGUS010000248.1:0-8506 GCA_046462295.1 Thermoleophilaceae bacterium
GGCGCCGTGTCGCGCGGCTCGCGGGTGCTGCGGCGCGATCCCGACGAGGCGATGCGCGGGCTGCTGGAGGCGAACCCCGACCTCGTCCCGGAGCTGCAGCGGGCCGTGGTCGAGGTCACTCTGCCGCTCTTCCTACCGCCGCGCGACCGGCCGTTCGGGTGGCAAGATCCGGCCGAATGGGACGCCTTCGCAGCGTGGATGCACGACAACAACCTGCTCGAGAACCCGCCGGACCCGCGCGGGGCATACGACAACGAGCTGCTGCCGGGCTCCGGGCTCTGAGGCGCGCGGCGCTCGTCGCGGCGCTGGCGCTGGCGGGCTGCGGCGGCGGCGACGATGGCGGCGGCGGCAGGAGCCAGTCCGCGATGCGGCTGCTCGACCGCGGCTTCGCCACGGACGTCGACAGCGGAGTCGTCACGCTCGAGGTCGAGCTCGAGGTGGAGGGCGGGCAGGTCAAGGGCCCGTTCCGGCTCGAGCTCGAGGGGCCGTTCCGGAGCACCGGAGGCCCCACGACGATGCCCGAGCTCGACTTTACCTTTCGCGCGACGGGCGCCGGGCAGGAGTTCGGCGGCCGGGTGATCGCGACTCGCGAGAACTCCTGGGTCGAGTACGAGGGCGAGAGCTACGAGGTCGGAGAGGAGTTCTGGTCGCGGCTGCTCGAAAGCCTCGAGAACCCGCCGCCCGGCGAGCCGGAGACCTTCGCGGAGGCGGGCGTGGACCCGCTCGATTGGGTTACGGACGTGGAGGAGGCAGGCGAGGAGGAGGTGGGCGGGGTCGCGACGACCAGGGTGACCGGACGCCTCGACCCGGGCCGCATGCTGCGCGACTCCAACCGCCTGCCGGGCGCGCGGCTCCCGGACGAGAACATCAGGCGGGTGGACGAGGCGCTCGGCGAAGTCGACTTCGAGGCGTGGATCGGCGCGGACGACATCTGGCGCCGGGTGTTGGTCGAGACCGATTTCGATGTGCCCGAGAAGGATCGCGACGCGTTCGGCGGGCTGCGAGGCGGCGGTCTCTCGTTCGACCTGCGGCTGGACGACCCCAACGAGCCGGTCGAGATCGAGGGACCGGCGGAGGCGCGCCCGATCGAGGAGCTCCTGCGCAGGCTCGGGATCCCGCCGGAGTCGCTCCTCGGGCCGGGCTTCGCCCAGCCCACTCCCGGCTAGCGCTCCTCGAGGTCCAGCGACAGCGAGTTGATGCAGTAGCGCTGGCCGTCCGGGCCCGGGCCGTCCGGGAACACGTGGCCCAGGTGGCTGCCGCAGCGGGCGCAGGTGACCTCCGTCCGGGTCATCCCGAGGCTGTGGTCGGGGTGAAGCTCCACGGCGTCCGCCACGGCCGGCTCGGTGAAGCTCGGCCAGCCGCTGCCGGAGTCGTACTTCGTGTCCGAGCTGAACAGCTCGTTGCCGCATGCGCCGCAGCGGTACATGCCGTCCGCCTTCGAGTACGTGTACGCGCCGGTGAACGGCGGCTCCGTGCCCTTCTGGCGCAGCACGTTGTACTGCTCGGGCGAGAGCTCCTCGCGCCACTCCTGCTCTGTCTTCTCCACACGCTCCATGCCTCAAATGTAGTGGCGGTGCAGCGCGTAGATCCCGGCCAGCCCGGCGTGCTCCTCGTACGGCGCGAAGAAGGCCCGCACCTCGTCCTCCGTGGCGCGGCGGCCCAGCCCGGCGAGCACGCCCACGAGCTTGAGGTAGGCGACGTCCAGCGCCGGGAGCATGTCGTCGCGGCCCTGGCCCTCGAAGGCGAGCATCTCGATCGTCCAGTCGCCGATGTTCGGGATCGCGAGCAGGCGCCGCCAGGCGGGCTCGTGCTCGGCCAGGTCGGCGCGGCCGGACGCCACCTCGCGCGCGGCCTTGATCAGCGCGATCGAGCGCTTCGGCGCGAGGCCGCAGGCGTCCAGCTCGGCGGGGGAGCAACCGGCCAGGCGCTCGGCGGAGGGCGGCGAGCGGAGCTCCCCGCAGTCGCTGCGCGAACCGAGCCGGCGCACGATGTTCCGCTCGATCCTGGCGGCGCGCTGGCCGTCGATGAGCTGCTCGCAGACCGCCCAGGCGAGCGCCTCGAACGGCTCGGGCCGGCGCCGCGGGCGCAGCCAGGGCCGGCGCTGGATCACCGGCCCCACGTGCCGGTCGAAGCCGAAGCGGCGGTGGAAGGCGCGCAGGTCGTGGTCGGTGCCGAGCGCGAACCGCATCCGCTCGGTGGCCGCCAGCGCGGCTCCGCGCGAGCGTGCCTCGGCCCGGAAGCGGACGCAGCCGGCGGCGGCCCAGGCGCGCACCACGGCGGCCTCGCCCTCCGCGTGGATCACGCGCGTCAGCGCTCCTCCGCGGTGGACCAGCACGCCGTCGCGTCCCGCCGCCGGCAGCCGGTAGGGGCCGACCGGGACCACGTCGGTTTCCAGGATCTCGCTCAGCGGTCCTTGAGGAGGTGCACGTCCACGAGGAACGAGCGCGACGTGGCGACCTCGACCCGCTTGCCCCTTCGCCCGCCCCGTCCGAGGCGCAGCGACGCGGCCGTCCGCGGCCGCCGCAGCAGCCTCACCAGCACGAAGGTGGCGACCCCGATCAGGAAGCCGCCGGCGGCGGCCACGACCGCCGCGGGAAGCGACGCCTCCCGGGGCCGGTCCACCGGCCGGGGCTCGGCGAGCACCGGGAGCGGACGGACCTCGGCCTCCTGCTGCTCGGGATCCGGAAGGGAGTCGGGCTCGGGCGGCACCGGGCGAGTGTAGAGGGTCCAGAGGCCGGGGACCTGCCCGGCCGCGCATCGCTCAGAACACCCGCTCGTAGACCCGGTACTTCTTCACGATCTCTCCGCCCATCGCCTTCATGGCCCGGTTCATGGCCTTGTTGGTCTCGAGGATCCAGCCCATCTCGCCGCCCTTCACGCGAGTCCTCTCCGCCATGTCGAAGTGCTCCGCGTAGAGCCCGGCCGCCACGCCCGTGTGCTGGTACGAGGGCCTCACGCCGAGGAACCCGACGCGGCAGCGGTCGACGATCCGGCGCCGGCGCAGGTAGTGCCACCAGCCGGTCGGGAGGACCCGGCCGTTCATCAGCTTCAGCACCTGATTGATGTCCGGCACCGTGATGGCCACGCCGACCGTCTTCCCCTCGGCGGTCTCGGCGACCATGAACCAGTTGCGGTCGAACACGAGGTGGAGGTCCATCGCATAGGCGTCGAGGTCGGCCTCCTCGTAGGGCACGAAGCCCCAGTTCCTCGACCAGGCCTCGTTGTAGATCTCGGCGAACGCGTCGAGGTCGCGGCGCAGGCCGAGCCGGCTCATCTTGCGGATCGAGATCCCGTGCTTCGGCTCGAGCTGGTCGGCCAGCTCCCAGATGATCGGCATCACGTTCTCGCGCCCCGAGATGTGGAGCGACCACATGAACAGGTCCACCGCCTTCTCGAGCCCCGCCTGCTCGCAGAGGCGCTGGTAGTAGAGCGGCTGCCAGGCCTGGCGGATCATCGGCTCGCGCTCGAAGCCCTCGATCAGCACGCCGCACTCGTCGTTCATCGTGAAGTCCATCGGGCCGACCATGCGGTCGCGCCCGCGCTCGCGCAGCCATTCGGCGGCGGCGTCGAGGAGGGCCGCGAGCGCCTCCGGGTCGTCCTCCACCTCGAGGAATCCGAACATCCCCCAGGCGTTGTCGTGGAACTCGTTGAAGGCGAAGTCGATCTGGGCGCTCACGCGGCCCACCACCCGCCCGTCGCGCCGGGCCAGGAAGAGCTCGGCCTCGCCGTGCTTGAAGTACGGGTTGAGCCGGGGGCTCAGGAACGCGTGCCGCTCCAGCTTCAGGGGAGGGATCCAGGGCGTCCCTATAGCATGCAGCCGGAACGGCAGATCGACGAATTGGCGCCTGTCCGCAAGCGACCGGACCGGTCGGGTCTCGACTGACACGGCGCGCCACCCTATATGCCAACCGCAATCGATCTCTTCGAGAAGGCCCGCACCCACGAGCGCGTGGAGCAGTTGAAGGCGGCCCGCGAGCACGACCTGATGCCCTACTTCCGGGTCCTGGAGGGACCCACCGGGCCCGTCGTCACCATGGAGGGGCGCGAGCGCATCATGCTCGGCTCCAACAACTACCTCGGCCTCACCGGCGACCCGCGTGTGAAGGAGGCCGCACGCGCGGCGCTCGAGCGCTACGGCACCGGTCTCACCGGCTCGCGCTTCCTGAACGGGACGCTCGACCTGCACCTCGAGCTCGAGCGCGAGCTGGCCGACTGGATGGGCACCGAGGACGCACTCGTCTACACCACCGGCTACCTCGCCAACACCGGTGCGATCGGCACGCTGCTCGATCCGGGCGACACGGTGATCTGCGACACCGGCGACCACGCCTCGATCCTCGACGCGGTGTCGCTCTCCCGCGCCCGCGTGCGCCCCTTCAGGCACAACCGGCTCGACAAGCTCGAGTCGATGCTCCAGCGCGCCGAGTCGGACGGCGGTGGCGTGCTCGTCGTGGTGGACGGGGTCTTCTCGATGGAGGGCGACCTGGCGCCGGTGCCCGAGGTCGCCGCTCTGTGCCGCCGCTACGGCGCGCGGCTCATGGTGGACGAGGCGCACGGCGTGGGCGTGCTCGGCGCGCGCGGTGCCGGAGCCTGCGAGCTGTTCGGGAGCGAGGACGAGGTCGACCTGCGCATGGGGACCTTCTCCAAGTCGCTCGCGTCGTGCGGCGGGTTCATCGCCGGGCCCGCCGACGTGATCGACTTCCTGCGAGTCCAGTCGCGCTCGTTCATGTTCACCGCGGCGGCCGTGCCGGCGGCGCTGGGCGCGGCGCTGGGCGCGCTGCGGATCATCCGCTCAGACGAGGGGCCCGAGTTGATGGCCACGGTCTTGGAGCGGGCCCGCTACCTGCACGACGGCCTGGCGGCGCTCGGCTACGAGGTGATGGACCCGAACCGGCTGCCGGACGGGAGCGACGTCATCACCCAGATCGTCCCCGTGCTGGTACGCGACGACTGGCGCGCGGTGCTGCTCTGGAAGGCGCTCTATGACGCCGGCGTATACGTCAATGTGGCGATCTACCCGGCGGTACAGCGCGGCGGTGCGCTCCTGCGGACCTCGGTGATGGCCACGCACGAGATCGAGCACCTCGACCGCGCGCTCGCAGTCTTCGAGCGCGTCAAGGACGAGGTTGAGCGGATGTCGCCACCCGACCTCGGACCGCCCGTCGCGGCGCCCGAGGCGGGCGCGGACGAGCTCGGCTGAGGCATCCTTGCCGGACGAGCGGATCGAGATCCGCCCGATCCATCCCGATGACAAGAGCGCGCTCGCCGACGGCCTGCGCCGCCTGAGCCGCGAGTCGCGGTACAGGCGCTTCTTCTCGCCGCTCGACAAGCTCAGCGAGGCGCAGCTCACCTACCTGACCGAGGTCGACCACCACGATCACGAGGCCCTGGTTGCGGTCGAGGCGGAGACCGGGCAGGGCATCGGCGTGGCCCGCTTCGTCCGCTCGAAGGGGGACCCCGAGGTCGCGGAGGTCGCGGTTGCCGTGGCCGACGACTGGCAGGGCCAGGGGATCGGCAGCGAGCTGCTGCACAGGCTGACCGAGCGGGCGCGCGCGGAGGGCATTAAGCGCTTCAGCGGGTCGATCCTCGAGGAGAACCGGCCGATGCGGGAGCTGATGGCGGAGCTGGGCGACGTGCGCGTGACCGACCGGGCGGCGGGCGCCATCGAGGTCGAGGTGGATCTGCCCGAAGAGGGGATCGGAGCGGCGCTGCGGGAGACGCTGCGGGCCGCGGCGCGCGGGCTGCTGCGGCTGCGGCTGCCGCACCTGCGGTAGGCACCGGGACGGCCGGGGAGTCGCCTGTCGCTAGCCGCGCAGTTCGGCAGGACGCGTGCGCCTCGCTGCGGCGCCCTCGCGGCGCTCCCGGGCGCGCGTGACGATCGCCGCCAGGCCGGGCGGCACGCGGCCGTCGGTGGCGAGCCAGGAGCCGGCCAGGATCAGGAGCAGCCCGGCGATGGCGCCGGCGGTCACGCTCTCGCCCAGCACGGCCACGCCGAGCGCGAGCGCCACGATCGGGTTCACGTAGGTGATGACGGTCGCCCGGCTGGGCCCCACCTCGGCGATCAAGCGGAAGAAGAGGAGGAAGGCGGCCGCCGAGCAGACCAGTCCGAGCACGACGATCGCGGCGAGGGTGTCGTTGGCGGGGGTCTCAGTCGGGAAGTCGCCGATGCCGAATGGCAGCAGCATGATCGAGGCGATGGCCATCGCGGCGGTCACGGGGCCGAGCGGATCGGCCCCGGCCAGGTGCCGCTTGACGATCAGCGGACCACACGCGTAGCCGAGCGTGGCCGCCAGCACAGCTGCGGCGCCCAGCAGCTCGGGGCCGCGGCCCCCGATGTCGATGCCCACCAGCGCGACGACGCCGGCGAGGCCGACGAGCATGCCGACCAGCCGGACCGGCGTGGGCCGCTCGGCGTGGTCGAATCGGAGCGCGAGGAAGGACACCACCAGCGGGAGCGCGGCGATGAGGATGGCCGCCAGCGACGACGAGATGCGCTGCTCGCCGAAGCCGATCAGCGGGAACGGGACGGCGATCTCGACTGCCGCGAAGGCGACGAGCCAGCGCAGCGGGAGGCCGCGCAGGGCGCCGGTCTTGATGGCGATCGGGAGCAGGACGAGCGCGGCGAGGGTGACGCGCGACCAGGCCACAAAGCCGGGCGTGAGCTCCTCGACGCCGATCTTGATGAACAGGTAGGGCATCCCCCAGACCACCGAGACGGCGGCGAACAGGACCCAGCCGCGTGCGCTCACGTGACCAACCTAAGCAGGGCGGCGGTTGCGGCGGCAACGACGACCACCACGAGGAGCGGCGCCTTCAAGAGAATGGCGACGGCGGCCGCGAGAAGGCCGGCACCGCGCTCGTCGAGCACCAGCGCCTCGTCGGTGGCGAACGCCTGCGTGGCCACGAGCGCCGCGAGCAGGGCGGGCGCAAGCAGGTCCACGACACGGGCGCTGCCCTGTGGAAGCTGGCGCTCGCCGGCGAAGACGGGGCCGGCCGCCTTGAGGGCGACGGTGGCCGCACCGACGACGAGGACGGCGACCCAGACGGCGCTCATCCCCGTGCTCCTTCCGGGGCGGAATCCCGCGCCGCCGGCGGCCGCTCGTCGTAGGAAGGAGCCTGAGCGGCCGCCGGACGGCGCAGTCCGACGAGGCACGCGGCCGTGGCCGCGATGACGGGGATCCCAGCCGGACTGATCGGGGTGAGGCAGATCGCTATGCCGGCGCCGAGGACGGCGGCGGCCAGGGCGTCGCGGTTCTTCAGGAGCGGCGCCAGGAGGGCGAGGAAGAGCGCGGGGAAGGCCGCGTCGAGCCCGAGCGTGGCCGGGTCGGCGAGCGAGTCGCCCGCCACGACGCCGACGGCGGTGCCGCCGCTCCAGCCGACGTAGAGGCCCGCCCCCGCGCCGATCAGGACGCGGCGGTCGAAGCCACCCTCGCGGCGGGCGAGCGCCCAGCTCTCGTCGACGAGCAGCTGGGCCTCGAGGAGCCGCCGCAGCTTACCGCCGCGGAAGACGGGGGCGGCGGCGAGCGCCATCGGCGCGTAGCGCGCGTTGAGGAGGACCGCCGCGCCGATGGCCGCGGCGGCGGTGCCCCCGGCGCCGAGCACGGAGACGACGGCGAACTGCGCCGAGCCGGCGAACGTGGTGAGTGACATGACGATCGACGCGGACGCCCCCATGCCGGCCGCCTGTGCGAGGACGCCGAACGACACGCCGAATGCGAGGACGGCGGGCAGCAGGGGCATGACGGCGCGGAGGCCGAGGCGGTAGCCGTGGCGGTCGCCGGCGCGAGGCTCGCCGCGCTCGGCGGCGCGAGTCGCTTCGCCCGCTCCCTTTCGCTTCGCTCGCCCCGCTGTCTTCGGTTCTGGCACGAGCCGAAGTACGCTACTTGCCGTATGGAGAATCACTGCTCTCATCGAAGGATGTGCGACCGGTGAACGATTCGGGCGAACTGGATTCAGTGGACAGGGCGCTGCTGCGCGAGTTGCAGAACGATGCGCGGCAGACCAACAAGGCCCTCGCCGAGAAGGTCGGCGTGGCCCCCTCCACCTGCCTCGAGCGGATCCGCGAGCTCCGCGCCCGTGGCGTCGTCACCGGCTTCCACGCCGAGGTCGACCCCGCCGCGATCGGCCGCCCGATGGAGGCGATCCTCTCGGTGCAGCAGCGCGGCTCGCACCGGCAGGCCACCGAGGCGCTCCTCGCCGAGGGCGCCGGGCTCCCGGAGACCGTCCGGGTGATGGCCCTCACTGGCACCACCGACTTCATCATCCACGTGGCCGTCCGCGACATGAATCACCTGCGCGACCTCGTCTGGGGCCTCATCGAGCGGCCGGAGGTCGGACGCGTGCAGAGCTCGCTCGTGTTCGCCCGCGCCGAGGGACCAGGCCTCGAGCCGCTCGAGCCCGCGAAGACGTCGTCGGCGCGCACCGATCCGCTCAGGCGGTCACCGCGGCGCGCTGCCGGCCGATCGTGAAGCGCCCGGCAGGCATGCTCGGCGCCCGGGCCGCCCGC
>JBKGUS010000249.1:0-2758 GCA_046462295.1 Thermoleophilaceae bacterium
CTCGCCGACAGCGGCCAGGAACGTCGCCGCCACGATCACGTTGACGCCCGGTACGGTCATCAGCCGTTTGATCTCTAGCGAGCCGAGTGCACCGGTGGCGACCTGCCTCTCGACCGCGGCGATCTCCTCGTCGAGGAAGTCAATCTGGCGCAGGCAGCCGTCGACCGTCTCGCGCTCCCAGGCCGGCAAATCGACCTCCCGAAGCCAGCGGCGACCGGCGAGGCCGAATAGGTCACTGACGGCCGGCTTTGTGATCAACCGCCGCATCAGCACGGCGTGACACTCGTTCTTCGCGCGCGTGCGCTGGGTGGTACCACCGCATCTTCGCTGCACGCGCGGGGTCCCCCGTGTCGACATCGCCGTCGGCTCGTCGCTGTAGCCACCGTCGAGCTTGGGCGGCGGCCCGCGAGACCTGGCAGTATCGGGCTGACCACTACGCCATTCGGCCTACGAGCATGCGCATCGTCCAGCTGTCAGACATCCATGTCGGCTCGGCGCTCTTCAAACCCGATCTGCTTGCCGCGGCCGTCGAGGAAGCCAACGCGCTATCCCCCGACCTGGTCGCCGTCGCCGGCGACCTGACCACGGAGGGCTATCGACACGAATTCGAGGAGGCCCGTGGCTACCTCGACCGGCTCGCCTGCCCCAACGTCGTCGTCGTCATGGGCAATCATGACGCCAGGAACGTCGGCTACCGTCACTTCGAGGACTTCTTCGGCGCCCGCGAGCGCGCCGACGCGATCCCGGTCCCCGGGGGCGAGGCCAAGCTGGTCGCCCTGGATACGACGAAGCCCGACCTCGACGAGGGGGAGGTGGGACGCGAGCACTATGGCTGGATCGACGCGGAGTTCCGAGGCTGGGATCGCGGCCCGAAGATCCTCGTCATCCACCACCACATCCTTGCCGTGCCCGGCACTGGGCGCGATCGCAACAGCCTCCGCGACGCCGGGGATGTGATGGCCCTCTTGCGCGAGTTAAAGGTCGACATGGTGCTCGCCGGTCACCGGCACGTTCCGTATGTCTGGAGCATCGTCGGCGTTCGGGTGATCCACTCGGGCACCGTCTCGAGCCTGCGACTTCGGGGAACGATGCCTCCGTCTTACAACCTGATCGAGGTAGGTCCCGAACAGGTCCGTGTCACCATGCGCACCCCCGGTGGGCGGGACGCGGAGGAGCCGCTCGCGACGTTCGCCCGGCAGGCGGTGAGCACGAGCGACTTCTATCCAGCGTTCGAGCGCTTCGTCCGCTTCGAGAGGCTGCCCTTCATGGAGTCGCCCTCTGCACAGGGTGGCGAACCCGCCCGGGGCGGGGCGAGCTCATAGCGCTCGCTCCTCATCCCGGCGCCGACCGATGGCGGCGGCTACGGCGCGCGCGGGTCCATAGGAAGAGTGCTCGAACCTCAGGGGAGTAGTAGCACCGGCCAGCCTCGTATTGATTGATGAGCGAGCCTCCCGGCACAGCAATCGCGGCCACCTGACGTGTGCCGCGTGATGGCTGGGAGGACCACGTCCCAGACGGCCCGCGGACAAGGTCAGCGGTTCGGGCGGAGAGGCGGTCGGGTCAGTCCGCGCCCTGAGCGAGCGGCGGACGCCACGACCGAGGTATCCCACGCACCCAGCGCATCAAGGCCAGCCCGTTCATCCCGCGGAAGGACTCGATCCGCGGCTTCGTCTACGAGGTGGAAACGGGCCGGCTGCGCGAAGTCACCTGAGCAGCTTGGCGCTCACGCCGGGCTGACGACTCTCGCATCCCAGGACGAAGCAGGAGTCTGCGCGCGATCGATCCGCACTCTCGGACCTCGTCCGCTGCAGCAGTGAGACCCACCTCGGCGCCGGCTACCGCTCGCGCAGGGTAGGCAGGCGCCGCGTCCTGCCATTGGCGATCTGCGAGACCGGTGACGCCCTCTGGTCGAGTCCCGCTTTCATGCTCCGCGGGCATCCATGCGAGGAGTCGCCTGGCTGCGCTTGTCCGTGAGGAGAAGCGAGAGCGGCCGGTCTGAGGCAGCCCGGGGCTGCTGGTTTTGGGGTGATTGCGGAAGCCTCGCTTACTCGAGCTCGGCGGCGCGCGCTCGGCTCGTCGATTCCGTGCATGCTCGGCTGTCACGCTTGCTGATCGCCGCGCGTCATGGGAGTAGTGACCACGACCACGGAGGAACAGCAGTGCTGGAAAAGGTCTTCTACACGAGCGTGCTCGTCAGCGACCAAGACAAGGCGCTCGACTTCTACATGAACGTCCTTGGCCTGGAGAAGCGGGTCGAGAACCCGACACCCGACGGGCCGCGGTTTCTGACCGTCGGCGTCAAGGGGGACGACTTCCAGCTGGCTCTCTGGCCCGGCACACCGGGACAGGCCGAGCCAGCGATGGGACGCCCCCCGGCGTCGATCACGATCGAGACCGACGATGTCCGGAAGACGTTCGCGGAGTTGAAGTCGCGCGGCGTCGAGTTCGTCTCGGACGTGCTCGAGTTCCCCTGGGGCTACGTCGCGCAGTTCCAGGACCCCGACGGCAACCGGCTACAGATACGAGAGGGCCGCTAGTCCCCCCAGAGCGGCAACGGCTTAGCGTTTCGGTCGCGCCTGCCGCTGCTGAGATTGAGCACCTCGGTTGCGCCGGCGGGCCGGCGCACCCGAGGTGCTCAATCTCAGCAGCAGCAGGCGCGACCGAAACGCTAAGCCGTTGCCGCTCTGGGGGGACTAGCGGCCCTCTCGTATCTGTAGCCGGTTGCCGTCGGGGTCCTGGAACTGCGCGACGTAGCCCC
>JBKGUS010000250.1:0-4595 GCA_046462295.1 Thermoleophilaceae bacterium
CAGGCGAGGCTGTCGCGCAAAGCCGTCGTGCCGAGGCTCTCGTTCGGGCGGCAGCTCGTCGAAGCGGTCGCTTGAACAGTGGTGTCTAACGCCGGCGCGGCGGCGGTTCGGTCGCCGCGGCGGCTGTCTGGTGGCGGTGGAGTTTGAGGAGGTTGCCGCGGCGGTCAGCGGGCCGAAGCCGGGCTCGGCCAGCAGCTGCGGTGCGACCCGGTCGACGAGGCCGGCGATCTCCGTCTCGAGCGCGTCGATGGTGCGCGACAGCTCGCGCATGTGGCGCAGCTCGTGGCGGGCGATCCTGACGCGCGCGGTCTGCTCCGCGCTCGCCAGGCGCCGCGACGATGAACGGCCCGGTCAGCCCATGACAGAAGGGGTGTCCGGGTGACCCATGAAACTGGTGATGTCGGGGCCCAGGCGGAAGTGCGTGACCAGCGATCGGAATCCTGATGGCGTGCGCTGTAGAGCGTGGGCGGTGCGGGGCGCAAGCGTGTGCCGCGTGCACGGCGGGTGGCGCCGGCGGTGAGGGCGGCCGCGGATCGGTGCTGGCGCGAGCTGCTGATCTTTGAGCGGGGGTGCGGGAGCGGGCAATCCGGCTCCGTGACGAGTACCTCGCGCGGGCCGCGCTGCGCGCCTGGGTGGCGGCCGTGCTGGGCCGTGAGCCCGCCGAGCGAGGGATGGCGTTCGTCGTCGATCGGTTCGAGGCTGAGGCTATAGCCGGGGGCCCGCCCTCCGACGAGGAGCTCGCGCCGTACCGCGCAGCCGCCGACGCGGTGACGCTTGAGGTCTTCGTTTCGGCGCTGGCCCGCGAGCTCGCGTCCATCCGCCAGGCCGTGGGCGCATCAGGCTGGGCTCCAGCGCGCGCAGACCACAGCCGCGGCCGGCGGCCTGACCGGTCAGGGTGCGGCGCGGGCGAGTGAGCTCCCAGTACGCGTCCTCCTCGCCGGCGGTCGGCGTGGGCGCAGAAGCCGGCAGGCCGAGCAGCTCGGCGCCGACCGCGGCGATGGCACGGGCCACCGTGTCGTGGTCCGAGGAACGGAGGTCGCTGATTAGCCTGGCGCTCCAGCGATCGAAACGAGGCCCTTCTGCCCCGTGACGGTCAATCAGCCGATCCCAGGCCGCGAGAAGCTCGTCTTGGCCATCTGCTGGGCGCGCGGTCGCGTTGCCCTGTTGCCGCCGAGTGTTGAGACATCTCCACGCGCAGATGCTTGCCTGCTGATGCGGCACGCCGCACCATGGTCCGCAAAGAGCGCGTTCCTTGCGCCTCGACCGAAAGGACTCGGTATGCGAAAGCTTCTTCTTGCAGCGATGGCGGTCGCCGCACTGGCGATCCCCGCGGCGAGCCAAGGCGCTCCTCTCCCGGACAACTGCGAAAGGGTGCAGGGGACCGTCACCTGCACGACGACCGAGGGGCCAGGCAAGAACCAAGGCGGCGTCGGCACAACCGAGACGGTTGAAACGCAGGGCAATACGAAGAACAAGAGTCCCGAGGAGCAGCAGAACCTCGAAGATGAGTGCGCGAAGAGGCCGGCGGGCGCACAGGGCGACCCGATCGGTGACTGCCCCTGATCGGTGACTGCCCCCAGTAGCAGCGGGCGCAGCGATCTAGGCAATGAGAGAGGGGCGCTACGGCGCCCCTCTTTAGCGCCCCCAAGACGTGCGGAAGCCAGCGGCGACCTCTAACGTCGTCACTGGGGCGCCGATGACACGCAAGAACCCACACGGGCTCGACAACCTCACCCCCGTGATGATCGAAGGAGCAGCCCAAGAGTTGCACTACCTCGCATCCCGCGGCCAGTCGTGGCAGGCCGCCGGCCACGAGGTACGGGAGGAGCTACGCGGCGTGGTCAAGCGGGTACTGGGCGCCGGCCAAGCTGCCGAGCTGGTCGCAAGGTCGAAGCGGAGCACGTTGCCGTGACTCTCACCAGCTTTCTACCCGGGGGACGGCGCCGTTTTCATAGCCACACCCCCCGCTGGCGACCGCGCCCGTCACGATCCCTCTCTCTCTCTCTCTCTCTCTCTGGAGACTCGTTTGCCCGCCCTGGGTTTCGCCCGGCCCGAGGCGTTAGGAGCCCGCTGTGAGCGTCTCGGACGCGGTTAAGCGGTTTCTTGAGCACCGCGAGCTCGACGGTCGCGAATAGGTCTTGGGCGAGATCGCCCGCGCCCTGGCGAGGCAGCTCGATGCGGCGTGTGAGGCTGGCACGGCGCGCGGGATGAGCGCCTGCCCACCGCTCGCACGCCGTCTGGGCGAGATGTTGGACGCGCTCACCGTGCGCGAGGCGGAGGAGGCAGAGGAGGCGACCCGCGAGGCGGAGCGTGCCGAGCGGCTCGAGCGGCGCGTCAGGCGGGGCGATGGGTTCAGATCCAGAACGGGGGCGCATGAGCTCTCGGCGCAAGTCCGATTCGCGGCTTGTGCGCTGCCCTGGCTTGCCAGAGAAGCCGGATTGGGAGTGCCGCAGCTGGATCGACCCGACCCCGGGTGAAAGATGAGTCTCCTTTCGGTGCGGGTCTATCCCACGCTCGGCCGGCGTCAAGCGAGCCCTGCGGCCTGCGCGGTGCCGCGAGAGGCCACCGAACTACAGCAGCTTCGCCCGCGCGGCGACCGCCGCGTCAGGACTCGTGCCGGGGGCGAAGTACGCCTGAGCGGCAACAGCCGACGCACGGTAACTCCAATTTATGACGACCCCCTCCTTATTCGTGTAACATCGCGCGTTGCCGCCAGGGTAGTCGTCCTCCATCTGCCTCTCCACCGCTTCACCGCAGGACCTGGATTTCACGCGCTCGTTCTCGTTCACCTCGTATTCAAAGTCGTTCTTTACGAAGGCTCGTGCTTTGCCGGCGCTTGGAAACAGTCCATAACTAAGATTGCCGCAGTCCTCCTGCACCTCGGCCCCATGGTCGTCCATCCAGAAGCCCTCCCCCTGCGCCCGTTCGCATCCTGCTTCTCGTTCTCGAACGCTGGCAGGGATGACCTGCAGTAGACGGGCTTCAGCCTGGTCCTCGTCCCCGTCGTCGCCGCCCCCACTAACCGCAAAGACGACCGCAACCACGATCGCGGCGACCGCCACCGCGCCGAGCAGCGCCCACCGCATGCGCCGCCCGCCGCCCGCGAGCGGCGCTGCCGGTTTGGGCTCTGCTGGCGTCGGGCCTGCAACGGTCGATGGCGGCGCGGTCTGCCCTGCGGTCCGGGTAGCGTCCGCCGGAGCGGCCTTCCCGGTCGCGAGGCTGCGCTCGGGAGAGGGTGGGCTGGGGGCCACGGGGCTTTCCGCGAGGAGTTCATCGAGGGTGCTGATCAGGCGACCGACGTCGTAACGCCAGCGCTGGTCGCCAAGCTCCAGTGCGTTGCGCCGCGTGATCGCCCGCACCTCCGGCGGCAAGTCCTCCCGGTTCGGCATCCGCGCCCCGGCGACGAGCACCGGAATCGGCGTCACGTCGGGACGCCTCAGGGCCGTCTCGACCTCGAGCCGGACGAAGTCCTCAGGATCGGCCAGCCGTGCCCTCCCTTGCTCATCCTGGACCGTCGCCCACCTCGGCCCCATGACGACGATCAGCACGTGGCAGGCAGCGACCGCCTCGGTGATCCGCTCGACGAAGTCGACACCCGGCGCCATGTCCACGTCCATGAACACGTTGCCCTCCCCGAACCGCGCCGCCATGGCGTCGTACAGGCGCCCCGCATGGGCGGCGGTCTCCTCGCGCCGATAGGTGATGAATACCTTCGGTCCCGGGACGCCCGCTGGCTCTGTCGGCCCCGCGCTCACGCCTCGCCTCCGATCCGCTTGCTCGCCTCGCACCGGAGAGTCGAGCCCCGCGCGTCCGCTGGGGCGTCGCCCACCGCTGCCGTCGTGTGCTCGACTCCGGCGATGTAGGCGAGGTCGCCGCTGACGCCTGCCGCGATCACCTCGTACTCGAACGACTCGCAGTTCGAGAACCGCGAGGCAAGCATCTCGAAGATCGGCGCGATCTCACGCCAACCCGTCTTGATCTGGAGCGCGCCGAACAGAGTCACCGGGTCCTTGCGGGACCAAGAGAGCGATGCGCGGCCCGGCGTCGCCATTGTGAATCGCGGTGTCGGCCGCCGTGAGAGGCGGCAGAACCGCTGCCAGGAACTCGTCCACGTCCGCCATCACGAGGCATCTTCCCGAACGCATCACGCGCAGGCAACTGAGGCAGCTACGCGGCGTCCGACATGACGAGGGGCGGGCGCCGCTGCACAAGGCGGTCACCCGGCGTGAGCCGCGATGGAACAGGCGAGCCGAGCTTCCGCTTTCGCCTGACAGGAGCGGTCCTGCGCCGCCCCTTTCGTCCACGGTCGGGGCTGTCGCCATCCACGCGACTCGATACGCAGCGTCCAAGAGCGGGCCAGCGACGAGACGTTGACATCCACCGGCAGGGCGCCGTAGACCGGGCTCTCGGTGGCCCGGGACTAGTCGCTGCCGACAAGCCGCAGGTCGGCCGGTCGCCCTCGGCCTTCAAGATCGCCGCCTGCCATTTCCCAGGCAGACCCTCGAAAGTCTCCGCCTCGAGTAGCGCTTCATGCAGCTCGCGGCGTTGGTCGGCGCTCATCTCGGACAGCGGTGGGTAGCCGACGACCTTCCCAA
>JBKGUS010000251.1:0-13078 GCA_046462295.1 Thermoleophilaceae bacterium
CGCAAGGAGCTGTCGCGGGCGCACATCGGCGGAGAGGCCGCGTGAGCCCGAGGCAGATCCGGTTCCTCGCGCTGGTGCGTCGCGAGGTGAACCGCTTCATGAAGATCAAGCGGCAGACGGTCGGCGCGCCGCTGCTCGAGACCTTCCTCTACATCTCGGTCTTCGGGGCGGCGCTCGGCACGCGGATCGACGAGCTGCACGGCGTCGACTACGTCGTCTTCATCGTGCCGGGGCTGATCATGATGTCCTGGGCGACCAACGCCTTCTCGAACAACTCGTCGTCGATCCTCCAGCAGAAGTTCCAGCGCGCCATCGACGACCAGCTCTCCTCCCCCGCCTCGCCGCTCGAGCTGCTGCTCGGCTTCTCGCTCGGCGGCTTTCTGCGCGGGCTGCTCGTGGCCACGCTGACGTTCGCCGTCGCGGCGGTGCTCATCGGCATCCCGGTGGAGAACCCGCACGTGCTGATCCCGGGGTTGCTGCTGGTGGGGTTCTTCTTCGCCCAGCTCGGCGTGCTGGTGGGCGTGCGAGCCGAGCAGTTCGACGACGTCTCCTTCTACCAGACGTTCATCCTCACCCCGCTGATCTTCCTGGGCGGGGTGTTCTACTCGGCCTCGCTGCTGCCGGAGCCGTTCGACACGCTCACCCGCTTCGACCCCGTCTACTACATGATCGGGCTGGTCCGCTACGGGTTCATCGGCTATTCGGAGGCAAACATCGCCGTGTCCCTGCTCCTGCTGGCAGTGGCGGCGGGCGCGCTGTTCGCCGTGAACTACCGGCTCTTCGCGCGCGGCTACCGCCTGCGTGCCTAGCCTCCCCGCCTGCGATCCGTGGAGCACCCGCTAGCGCGCGACGGTGACCGTTTCCCTGCGGGCGGCCGCGAAGAACTCGGCCAGCATCGGGGCGAGTGCCTTCGGCTTCACCATGTGGTTCTGGCCCTCGAGCGTCTCGAACCGGGCGTTCGGCAGCACGTCCGCGAGCGCCTGTGTCCCGCGGTGCATCCAGTCGTCACTCTCGCCGCCCGCGATCACCAGGGTCGGGACGGTCACGTCCGACCAGCGGCCCTCGGGCAGCGGCCGGCCGTCCTGCGTGCCGTCCATCACGGCCGCGTCGTAGGACAGGGTGTGCGCCACGCGCTTCAGCTTCGACCAGGCCGGCATGAAGCGCATCAGCTGGACCAGGAGCGCCGGCATCCCGACCTCGCGCATGAAGAGCCGAGCCGCATCGCCGCGCCGCTCCGCGACGATGTAGCCGCTCAGCCGCGACCGGTAGTCGCGAGCTATCGGCGGGCGGCCGCCGTCGACGATGAACGGCGGCTCGTACAGGGCGAGTCTGTCGATGCCGATGTCGCGCTGCGCCGCGTCGAGAGCGAGCGCCGCGCCGGACGAGATCCCGTACACCTGTGCCGACCCTCCAGCGGCCTCGATCAGCGCCTCGAGGTCCTCGACCTCCCGCTCCACCGCGTACGCCTCGCCGTCGCCGCTCTCGCCGCGCCCGCGGCGGTCGTAGGTGATGACCGTGAAGTCGCCGGCCAGCTGCTCGGCAAGCTTCCGGCTTGGGCCGAAGTCGCGGTGGCAGAGTGCGCCGTCCACGAGGATCAGCGGCGGCCCGCTGCCGGTCGTCTCGTAGGCGATGGTCGTTCCGTCTCTGGATGTCACGGTTGCGTTCATGGGGACTTAGACCCGTGCGCGAGGCGGGACTAATCGCGGAGGCCGGTAGGCTCGGCACATGGCCGCCGCCCCTGAGCCGCCCAAGCCGCGCATCCTTGTCGTGGAGGACGAGAGCGAGGTCCGCGCGCGCATCCGCGGCGAGCTCGAGCGGCGCTATGGCTCCGACTACCGGGTCCGATGCGTCGGGTCTGCCACCGACGCCCTCGCCCGGCTCGAGGGCTGGCGAGAGGCCGGCGATCCGGTGGCGCTCGTGCTGGCCGACCAGTGGATGCCCGACATGCTGGGCGAGGAGTTCCTGGGATGCGCGCGGGCCCTCTATCCGGACGCGAAGCGCGCGCTGCTCGTCAAGTTCGGCGCCTGGGGCCACCGGGAGACCGCCGACGCGATGCTCCGCGCGATGGCCCGCGGGAACATCGACTACTACGTCCTGAAGCCCTGGCGGCGCGCCGACGAGTACTTCCACCGCACGATCACCGAGTTCCTGCAGGAGTGGGAACGCGCGAGTTCGGGGGCGCCGCAGGAGGTGGCGGTCGTCTGCGAGTGGCGCTCGCCGCGTGCGCACCAGCTGCGGCAGCTCCTGGCGCGCAACGGCGTGCCCCACGTGGCGCACGACACGGACTCCGCCGAGGGCCGCCGCATCCTGGCGGAGGCGGACCAGGAGGGCACCCGCGAGCCGGTGGTGGTGCTCGTGGGCGGCGGAGTGCTGGTCGATCCCACCAACGCCGAGCTGGCCGACGCCTACGGCGTGAGCACGAGGCTCGACGAGCGCTCCGACTTCGACGTGGTGGTCGTGGGCGCCGGCCCGGCCGGGCTGGCCGCGGCGGTGTACGCGTCGTCGGAAGGTCTCGACACCCTGGTGGTCGAGCGGGAGTCGATCGGCGGCCAGGCCGGGTCGAGCTCGAAGATCCGCAACTACCTAGGCTTCGCACGCGGGGTGAGTGGGGCAGAGCTGGCCCAGCGCGCCTATCAGCAGGCCTGGATCTTCGGCGCTCGCTTCCTGCACACCCGGTCGGTGACGGCGCTGCGCCCGGAGGGCGGCCGGTACGCGCTCGAGCTCTCGGACGGGAGCCAGGCGACGGCCACAGCCGTCGTGCTGGCCACCGGAATCGCCTACCGGCGGCTCGGGATCCCCGAGCTCGAGGCGCTGGCGGGCACGGGGGTCTTCTACGGCGCGTCCGTGTCCGAGGCCCGTGCTTACACCGAGCAGGAGGTCTACGTGGTCGGCGGCGGCAACTCGGCCGGGCAGGCGGCCGTGCACCTGGCCCGGTACGCCGCGCGCGTGACGATCCTGGTGCGGCGCGCGTCGCTCGCCGAGACGATGTCGCGCTACCTGATCGGCGAGATCGACGCCGCGGAGAACATCGAGGTGCGCCCGCACACGGAGGTCGTCGGCGGCGCCGGGACGGGCGCGCTGAAGTCAGTCGAGCTACGCGACTGCCGCACCGGCGACCTCGAGACCGCGCCCGCCGCGGCGCTCTTCCTGATGATCGGCGCGCAGCCGCACACCGAGTGGCTCCCCGAGACGATCTGCCGCGACGAGCGCGGCTACCTGCTGACCGGCTCAGACCTGCCCGAAGGCGACTGGCCGCTCGAGCGCGCTCAGCTGATGCTCGAGACGAGCCTGCCCGGCGTCTTCGCGGTCGGCGACGCCCGCCACGGCTCGACCAAGCGAGTGGCATCAGCCGTGGGCGAGGGATCGGTGGTCATCGAGCAGGTGCACCAGCTGCTGGCGCCGGCGGAGAGTCCGGGCCGCTTGCACGGCGCGGCCAGGTAGGCCCGAGCCGCCGGGGCACGATCGCCCGTGCCTTACGGCTGCAGGCCGCTCAGCTCGTCGAGCCTGCGGTGCACCAGCGCCGCCGCCATCGCTCCCTCCCCCACCGCTCCGGCCACGCGCTTCGTGGACCCGTGACGCGCGTCCCCGGCCACGAACAGGCCGGGCGCCGAGGTCTCCAGCGCCAGCGGGTCGCGGGCCAGCGGCCAGCCTTCTGGGCGGCGGCCCGCTTCCAGCAGATCGGGGCCCGTCAGGACGAAGCCGGCCGGGTCGGTTGCCACGCCTGCGTCCGCTGCCCAGCCCGTGCGCGGCACCCCGCCGAGACAGAGGAAGAGCGCGCTGACGGGCAACCGCTCGGTCGATCCGGCTGCGCTCCGGACCGTGACGGCCGACAGCAGGTCGCCGTCCGCCTCCGCCTCGACCTCCTCCACCACCGTCCGCAGGCGCACGTCGATCGCGGGGTGCGCGGCGATGCGCTCGACCAGGTAGGCGGACATCGACCGGCCCAGTGAGTCGCCCCGCACCAGCATCGTCACCCGCGCGCCCGCGTTCGCCAGGTGCATCACGGCCTGCCCGGCCGAGTTGCCCGCGCCGACCACGGCCACCTCGTCGCCGCCGCATTGCGCCGCCTCGCTGCGTCCGGCTCCGTAATAGACCCCGCGCTCGAGCAGATCCTCCACCCCGTCCACCTCGAGCCGCCGCCAGACCATCCCCGGGGCCGCGACCGCGACCTTCGCCTCCACCTCATACCCGCCCTCGAGCTTCAGCCTGAAGCTGTCGGTCAGCAGCTCGCTGCCGGTCACGCCGCGCAGGAACACCAGCTCGGCCCCGAACCCCTCCGCCTGACGGCCGGCCAGTCGAGCCAGCTCGGCGCCGCCGATCCCGCCCGGGAAGCCGAAGAAGTTCTCGATCAGCGAGGTGTGCGACGCCTGCCCGCCCGGCACGTCCCGCTCGACCACGATCGTCGACAGCCCGTCCGACGCGGAGTAAACGGCCGCGGCCAGCCCCGCCGGTCCCGCGCCCACCACCGCGAGGTCGTAGGCGGTACGCGACGGCGGGTCCGTCAGGTGCCACTCCTCCACGAGCCGCTCGACCGTCGCACCCGCGACGCTCTCCTCGCGGTCGATGACGACCGGCAGCTCCGCCCCGGCGAGACCGCGGCCGCCGAGCACGCCGTCGGCCTCGTCCGTGCCCGCCTCGACCCACTCGAACGGCTGCGCAATCCGGGTCAGGAAGTCGCGCAGCCGGTGGTGCTCGGGCTCGAGCCTCCGGCCGACGACGGTCAGGGTCGGGCGCAGCGAGCTCACCGCGTGGATGATGATCGATGGCCTTCAGCCGCCGGTTGGAGAAGCCTCACCAACCTCTAACCCCCGCTGTACCAGGGCCTTGCCCGCGTCCGCCTACCTTGCCTCGCTATCGAAAGGGAGGCATCCAGGTGAAGCGCAAACACGGACTCTTGATCGCTGTCGTCCTCGGCGCAGCCGCCGTGGCCGGCACGTCGGCGATGCTGCAGACGGTGAGCCTCGGCGCCGACGCCAAGTCGGCCTCCGAGCAGGAGATCGCCAAGGCTGACATGCGGCTCGACCGCCAGGAGGCGAAGCTCCGGCGCGCCGCGAAGCGGCGCCCGCCGAAGCTGCCCAAGGTGCCGGATGCGGCACCCGCAGCCGGATCTGCGGCGGCCTCGCCGGCACCGGCCGCCGCTCCGGCGCCGGCAGCCGCTCCGGCCGCGGCTCCGGCTCCGGCGGCAGCTCCTGCTCCGGCTCCGGCCACGCCGGTCTCGTCGAGCCACGGCGGGCACGACGACGGCTACGAGGACATGCTGGAGGACCGCGCCGACCAGCTCGAGGACATCGCCGACGATCGCGCCGACGCCGCCGAGGACCTGGCCGACGAGCGCGCCGACGCGCTGGAGGACCACTTCGATGACTGATCACGTTGCACGTCTGTACGCGGGCGCGCTCGCGCTGCTCGTGTTCTTCGTCGTGTGGGCGGTAGTGGCCGCGCGGCCCTGGGCAGAGGCGGGCGAGACCGACCCGCGCATGGCGGCCCTCGAGCGGCGCGAGCAGCGCCTGATGCGTGAGTCGCGGCGCGTGAACAAGGTGGTGCAGCGCCGCTTCGCGACGTACCGGCGGCGGCTCGCCCGCCGGCGCAAGGAGATCGCTGCGGCCGAGGCCGCGGCGGCCGCTGTACCCGCGGCGCCGGCCACGTCCAGCGTGGCACCTGCCGCGACGGCGACGGCTGCGCCGGCACCGGCAGCCGCACCACCACCCGTGGCGGTGACCGCGGCCCCGCCCGTGACTTCCACCGGAAGCTCCTGATGACGGCGAGCCCGACATCCGCGGGGGCGCCGCCAAGGCGGGCGCACTGGGGCGAGCGCGACATCGAGCTCGTGCTCGGCCACCGCGTCGAGCGGCTCGACCTGGCCCGGCGCACCTACGCCGGTGGCCCGCGCGCCGACGCGCTCGTGATCGCCACCGGCAGCCGGGCGCGCACGTTGCCTGGGCCCGCGCCGGGGGGCGTCCTCACGCTCAGGACCGCTGCGGACGCCGACCGGCTGCGCGACGAGCTGAAGGACGCCCGCCGCCTGGCAATCGTCGGCGCCGGGTTCGTGGGCGCCGAGGTGGCGTCGACGGCGCGCGGGCTCGGCGTGGAGGTGACCCTCGTCGACCTCACGCCCACACCGCTCGCGCGAGTGCTGGGCGTGGCGGCCGGCGAGATCCTCGCCGAGCGCTACCGCGCCCACGGCGTCGACCTCCGCATGGGAGTCGGCCTGAGCCGGATCGTCACGTCGGGCGACGGGCGCGTGGAGGCGCTCGAGCTGGCGGACGGCTCGGTGGTCCCCTGCGACGTCGCGCTGATCGCCATCGGCGCCGCTCCGGCCTCGGAGCTGCTCGGCGGCGACAAGGCTGGGATCGAGACCGACGCCTCCGGGCGCACCGCCCACCCCGGCGTGTTCGCGTGCGGCGACGTGGCCTCCGCCTGGCGGCCGTCGATGGGCGCCCACGTGCGCGTGGAGCACTGGACGTCGGCGGCAGGTCAGGCCGCATCGGTCGCGCACGCGATCCTCGGTCGTACCCGCCCCTACGACGACCTGCCCTACTTCTGGTCCGACCAGTTCGGCCTGAGGCTGCAGCACGTGGGGCACCCGCACGGCTGGGAGACGACCGAGGTCGAGGGCGACGAGAGCTCGTTCTGCGTGCGCTTCCACGACGTGGAGGGCCGCCTACTGGGCGCGCTCGTCGCCAACCGCCCGCGGGAGGTCGGCGCGCTGCGCCGCGAGGTGCTAGCGGGGGCGCAGGCGGTCGCGGCCTGACCGGCTCAGGCGCGCCCGGGCTCGAGCTCGGGCACCTGATCGGGCTCGACGTGCTCGCGCAGCGCGTGCCCCCCGCCGCGCGCGGTGGAGGGCCACCAGACGCGGTCGCCGAGGAGCTCCACGGCGGCCGGCACCATGATCGTCCGCACGATGAAGGTGTCGAGCAGGATGCCGACGGCCACCATGAAGCCGATGTTGAAGGTGAATGCGATCGGCAGGGTCATCAGCACCGAGAAGGTGCCCGCGAGGATCAGCCCCGCGCTCGTGATCACCGGCCCGGTCGCCGACAGTGCGCGGAGCACCCCCTCCCGCGTCCCGTGGATGCGCGCCTCCTCGCGCACACGGCTCATGAGGAAGATCGTGTAGTCCACGCCGAGCGCCACGAGGAAGATGAACGCGAAAGTGGGCAGCGACGCGTCGACGCCCTCCGTGCCCTGGATCTCGATGAAGAAGAAGATGGAGAGGCCGAACGTGCCGAAGAACGACGCCATCACGGTTGCGATGAGCACGAGCGGCGCCACGATCGCCTGCAGCAGGATGCCCAGGATGATCGTGATCACGAGCAGGGTGACGGGCACGATCACGCGCATGTCCCGCTCGGCGGCATCGTTGAAGTCCTGCTGAACCGCGCTGCCAGCTCCGATCAGCGCCGTCGCCCCGCCGGGCAAATCCTTCACGGCGTCCCGCAGCGTGTCCACGCGCGCGAGCGCGGCCTCCGAGTACGGGTCGTCCTCGAAGGTCAGGTCGATCTTCCCGATGGCGCCGTCCTCCGAGCGCTGCGGCTCGCTCACCGACGCGACACCGCCGACTCCCTCGAGGCGCTCCCGCACCGCGGTGAGGTCGGCGTCGGTGGCCTGCCCGCCCTCGCGCTGAACGAGGACCGAGGTCGGGCCGAGGGCACCCTCCGGGAACGATTCGCCCAGTACCTCGAAGCCCTCGACGCTCTCGACCTCCTTCTTGAAGAAGCCGCCGATCGAGTAGTCCTCCTTGTAGGAGAGGAGGCCGAGCGTGCACACCCCGAAGAGCGCGGTGGTCGCGAGGAGCGCGAGCCCGGGGCGCCTCAACACACGATCGCCGACGCGCCGCCAGATACCGGACCGCCGCTCGAGCTCCTCCTCAGGCCGGCAGGCGACGGCCGAGCTGCGCGGCCAGAAACCGCGGCGCCCGACGATCGTGAGCAGGGCCGGCAGCAGCGTGAGGCCCGCGAGCAGCGCAGCGGCCACGCCGATCGCCGACACCGGCCCCAGCGCGTTGGTCGAGCCCGTCTCGGCAAGCAGCAGCACCAGCATCGCGGCGACAACCGTGCAGCCGCTTGCCAGCACGGCCGGACCGGCGCGCCGCAGCGCGCGGGCCATCGCCTCGTGTTTGTCCTCGATCCGGTGCAGCTCCTCGCGGTAGCGGCTGACGAGCAGCAGGCAGTAGTCGGTGCCCACTCCGAACATCAGCACGACGAGGATGCCGGTCGAGTTCGAGTTGACCGTGTTGCCGGCCTCGGCATACAGGTAGATGAAGCCCGTGGCCAGGAGGTAGGCGATCCCGACGACGAAGATCGGGATCACGGCGATCAGCGGCGCCCGGTAGATGGCGCCGAGCAGGATCAGCACGAGCAGGACCGTGGCGAATAGCAGCTTGGCGTCGAGCTCTCCGAACACCTCCTCGAAGTCGACCCACAGCCCGAGGTCGCCCGTGACGTAGACGTCGAGCCCGTCGCGGCTGCCGCCGATCAGCTCGCGGGACTCCTCGCCCCAGTCCGCGACCTTGTCGAAGTCGAGCGGGACCGTGACGACGGTGTAGGCGGCGTCGCCGTTCTCGGACACGAGTCCCGGCGGGGCGTTCGGCTGGAACGGCACCTGCGCCGGCTGGGTGACCGGGATCGCGTCGTCGACCTTCTGCGCGTCCTCGGCGATCCGCTGACGGTCCGCCCGGGTGAGCCCGCCGTCGCGCTTGTAGACGATCAGCCCGATGGTCGTCTCGCCGCCCGGGAAGCGCTCCTTCAGGAGCTCCTGCACCTCGGTCGACTCGGCGTCCTCCGGCAGGAAGCTCGCGGTCTCGTCGGTGGTGACGTCGGCGAGCTTGGACCCGACGGATCCCATCGCGAAGGCCGCGACGAGCCAGACCGCGAGGACCACCCACTTGGTGCGGCGGCCTGAGACGAAGGAGGCGAGAGCGGACACGGATCGGGCAAGGTAACGCGATCCTCGGTCGGATACAGATCCGATTACGTCTCCGTAACAAGCTCGAGCTTGGCCGCTCGCGGCAGCCGCTTGATGCGAGCCTCCTCGCGAAGCGCTGCGGAGCGGTCGGCCACGGGGATGACCGCCGCCAACTCGACCGGCAGGCGGCTGCGCGTGTAGCGGCTGGCCGTGCCGGCCCGGTGAGCGACCAGGCGCCGCTCGACGTCGGTGGTCCAGCCGCAGTAGAGGCTGCCGTCGGCGCAGCGGAGCAGGTAGACGTGCGGCATGCCGCCGGCTTCGGCGGCCAGCGGCGCTCCCCTGCCGCTCATCCCACCAGCACCTCTCCGCCGCGGTGCGGCGTGACCACGAGCGCGCTGCGCCGCGCCCGCTCCGGCTCCGGGCGGGCCGGCCGAATCGTCAGGTCGGCCGCCGCGCGCAGCACCTCGCGCATCTCCATCTCGGCGAAGGGCGCCCCCGCGCAGCGGCGTACGCCCCCGCCGAACGGGATCCAGGACATCGGGTTCGGCGCCGGGTCCTCGAGCCAGCGCTCGGGCCGGAATGCCGAAGCCTGGGGCCAGAGGTCCTCCCGCCGCAGCGCCAGCCAGAGGCAGGCTGCCACGTGCACGCCCGCGGGAAGCGACCACCCGGCGACCCGGACGGGCTCGACCAGCCTGCGCGGCGCGATCGTCAGCGCCGGGCGCACGCGCAGGACCTCCTTCACGACCGCGTCGAGGTAGGCGGGATCGTCCTCGCGCAGGCGCGCGTGGACCTCCGGGTGCCGCGCGAGTCGCTCGAACGCCCAGGACAGCGAGGCGGCCGACGTGTCGTGCCCGGCCGCCAGCAGGGCGACGAGCTGGTCGCGCAGGTGACGGTCGCTCGGCGGGTCGCCGCCCTCGTCGCGCTGCTCCAGCAGCAGAGCGAGCATCGAGTCGCCGTCCGCCTCATCGCGGCGCCGCGCCACCACGCCGAGCAGCAGCTCGTCGAAGCGCTCGACCGCGATGCGGAAGCGGCCCCACGGGCTGCGCGGCCCGAGGTCGCGCTGCACGAGCGACATGGCGAGCATGCGCGGCATGGAGCGGACCGCGTCGAGGGTGCCGTGAACGGCGTCGCGCAGCTGGGCCGCCTCGTGCTCACCGCGCGCGCCGAACACAATGCGCAGGATGGTCTCGAGCGTCAGGTGCTTCATACGTTCGAGGGTGACCACCCGCCCGCTCCACGAGGCGAGCTCGGCCCGGGCGAGCTCGGCCACGGCGGGCTGGAAGGTACGCATGCGCTCGCCGTGGAAGGGCGTCTGGATCAGCCGCCGCTCGCGCAGGTGCTCCTCGCCGTCGAGAACGAGGATCGAGTGCGGTCCGGCGAACGGACGCAGGAACTCCCAGCTCTGGCCGGCCGGCGCGACCGCGGGGTCGAGCCGGAAGACCTCACGCACGGCGTCGGGATGAGAGAACAGCACGAGCGGCTCGTCCATCCAGAAGGTCCGGACGGTGACCGGATCCCCGAACCGCTCGTGCACGCGCCGGAGGAACGCCGCCGGCCGCACGGTCCACCCGATGGTCTGCCAGGCGGCGGGAGCGCGCGGGCCGGGCGGGAGGTGCATGGACCCGAGGCTACGCGGCGGGACGCTCGAGGACGCCTGAGGCGCAACGCATTCATCGAGCCGCGGATAAGGCAACGGTTCACCTTGGTGAACCGCTGCCACAAGATTGGCACCAGTCCGGCAGCCCGGGACGGGTAAGGCCACCGTCTGCGCGCCTTCCTGCGCCGATCAGCGCGCTAGCGGGCGTCGTCAACTAGCTCTTCCGGCAGCCGCGCTCGAGCGTTGTACGGGAACTCGATCCCGATGATGCGGCCCTTCGAGTCGAGGTCAAACGTCACGTCGTCCAAGCCTTCGACCACGAACGGCTTCTTCGATTCGCCCGGGCACGGCGGGTCCCTCAGGTAGAGGTAGGCCTGGTCGGTCTCGGCGGAGTACTCCAGCCTCATCGTGGGGCGACCCTACCGGCCGTTGGGTCGCTCACGCGGCGGCCGGCTCCGGCAGCATCTCACCCTCCCGCTCGATCTCCCGCTCGCGCACGAGCCACAGGGCCAGCACGGCGCCGGCGAAGCTCACCAGGGCGCCAAGGGTGAGCACCTCGTTGAGCCCGCTCAGGAAGCCCTCCCGGGCGGCGTTCGAGGCCGCCTCCCGCGCTGCCGGCGGCAGCGCGGCGAGCGCCTCGTCCAGGTTCCCGGACGATGCCGCCTCCACGAGCTCGCGCGGGCGGTCGCCGCTCGCGGCGGGCGTGCCGGCCGCCAGCTCGCTCACCTTGTCGGCCCCGCGGCCGACGAAGATCGCTCCCCACACCGCGATCCCGACCGCCACGCCGACCTGGCGGAACGTGTCGTTGATCCCGGCCGCCATGCCGCTCTGCTCCCGCGGCACGACGCTCACCGCCACGTCCGCGATCACCGGGTTCAGCAGGCCGACCGCGGCGCCCGCGACCAGGAAGCCGCCGAGCAGTGTGGTCCACTCGGAGCCCGCGTCGATGCCGGCCATCAGCAGCAGGCCCGCCCCCACGCCGGCCAGGCCGATGCTGAGCATCAGCCGTGCCTGGACCCTCGACAGCAGCAGGCCCGCGACTGGCGCGGCGAAGAAGCTGACCACGGTGATCGGCAGATAGCGCAGCCCGGCCTCGAAGGGCGACAGGCCGAGGTAGTTCTGGAGGTACAGCGTGAGGTACAGGAACAGCGCGAAGATCGAGCCCGAGATCGCGAAGGCGGCCAGCTGCACGCCGGTGAAGGCGCGCCGCCTGAACAGGCCCAGCGGGAGCATCGGCTCGGCCACCCGCCGCTGAATCGCCACGAAGGCCACGAGCAGCGCCGCCGCCCCGGCGAACAGCGAGACGATCAGCGTGCTGCCCCAGCCCTCGTCGTTGCCGCGCACGAGCGCGAGCACGAGCAGGAACAGCGCGGTGCTGAACGTCGCGGTGCCGGCCCAGTCGACGCGCGTCGCGTTCGGGTCGCGGCTCTCGCGCAGCTTCAGATAGGTCACGGCGAGCGCGGCGATGCCGATCGGCACGTTGAGGTAGAAGATCGACTCCCACCCGAGCGAGTCCGTGAGCGCGCCGCCCACGAGCGGGCCGATGGCCACCGCCACGCCGATCGTGGCGCCATACAGGCCCATCGCCATGCCGCGCTCGCGCCCGGCCGTGAACTCCTGGGCGATCAGGGCGAGCGAGACGGCGAACATCACCGCACCCCCCACGCCCTGCAGCGCTCGGGCCAGGTTCAGCGCGGTGGGATCGGGCGCAAGCGCGCAGAGCAGGGAGGCGACCGAGAAGATCCCGAGCCCGACGGCGAACACGCGCCGCCGGCCGAGCCGGTCCGCCAGCGAGCCAGCCGTCAGCACGAGCGCTGCGAGGGTCAGGGCGTAGGCGTCGATCACCCACTGGAGGTCGGTGAAGCTCGCTCCGAGGTCCTCTCGAATCGACGGCAGCGCCACGTTGACGACCGTGATGTCGAGCAGGAGCATGAAAGTCGCCACCGAGACGGCTGTCAGGGTCCACCACTTGCGTTCCATTGGGAGTCGTCTCCTCGTCACATCGGCTGGATTTCGTTCGTCCCCCCTATGACGGAACGCGACAAAGGAATGTGACGATGGACGAACGAGACCTCCTGGCGGACCGGTTCGAGGCCAACCGGACGCATCTGCGCGCCGTGGCCTACCGGATGCTCGGGTCTGTGAGCGAGGCGGACGACGCGGTGCAGGAGGCGTGGCTTCGCCTCAGCCGCCGCTCCGACCCGGACGAGCTCGACAACCTCCGCGCCTGGCTCACCACCGTGGTCGCGCGGGTGTGCCTCGACATGCTGCGGTCGCGGCGGTCGCGGCGCGAGGAGCCCCTCGAGACACACATGCCCGAGCCGATCGTGAGCCGCGAGGACGGCATGGACCCCGAGCACGAGGCGCTGCTCGCCGACTCGGTCGGCCTCGCCCTGCTGGTCGTGCTGGAGACGCTCACGCCGGCGGAGCGGCTCGCGTTCGTGCTGCACGACATGTTCGCGGTGCCATTCGACGTGATCGCGCCGATCGTCGACCGCTCCCCGGAGGCCGCGCGCCAGCTGGCGAGCCGCGCCCGGCGCCGCGTGCGGGGCGCGGCGCCGGAGCCCGACGTCGACC
>JBKGUS010000252.1:0-8636 GCA_046462295.1 Thermoleophilaceae bacterium
TCGCCGCCGCCGCCAAGAACGCAGCGTCCCTCGCCGGGGCGGCGGCGGCCGCCCGCGGCGCGAACCTGGCGGGCGCAGCCGCCGGCCGCATCTTCTCCGAGGTGCACGAGCTGGCCGTGGCGAGCGGCGGGCGCAGCGAGACCTTCGCCGGCCTGGCCGGCGCGGGCGACCTCGTGGCCGCCGCCATCGCCGAGGGCAGCCCCAGCCGCCGCGCCGGCGAGATGGTCGGCGCCGGCGTGCCCGCGGGGCAGGTGGAGGCCACCACCCAGCAATCCGCCGAGTCGCTCGCCACCGTGCCGCTGCTGACCGAGGCATTCGCGCGCGAGGGCATCGAGGCTCCCGTCACCACCGGCCTGCGGCGCGTGCTCGACGGGGAGACGTCGCCCGACGAGTGGCTCGAGAGTGTCAGGAGCGCGAAGCCCGAGCGCCGCACACAGGCCGCCTGAAGGTCGTACGCTGCGCATGGGTGGAGAACGTCACGGACAAGGCGCAGCTGGACCGCGATTTCACGGAGCTGTACAAAGCGCACCTCCGCGACGTCTACTCGTACTCCTACTACCGGATCGGCAACCACCACGACGCCGAGGATCTGACCGAGCAGACCTTCCTGCAGGCCTACCGCCACTTCGAGCGCGCGCAGCGGGAGTCGAACGGGAGGCCGCTGCGCCCCTGGCTTATCCGGATCGCCCACAACCTCGCGGCCAACTACTACCGCGACCGCTCGCGCCGGCCGGTGACGCACCTCGACGATGCGGCCGTCCTCACCTCCCCCAGGGGGACCGAGGAGATGGTCGAGGGGCGCGAGGAGGTGAAGGAGGTCCTCGAGGGCGTGTCGAAGCTGCCGGACGACCGCCGCGAGGCCCTCATCATGCGCTTCGCGCTCGGCATGGACAACAAGGAGATCGCGCGGGCGATGGACCGCTCCGAAGGGGCCACCAAGGTGTTGATCCATCGAGCGATCAAGCAGCTGGAGCAAGGGTTGAGTGACGATGAGTGACGCTGAACGGGTGGAGCGGCTGCTGCGACTGGCCCTGACGCCCGTGGAGCCGCCGGAGGCGTTGAGCGACCGGCTCGAGCGCGGACTCTCCGAGCTGACCGAAGCCGCGGCCGAGGAGCTCGCGGACTGGGAGCTGTCGACGATGCGCGACCCGCGCAACTGGGCGCGCCCGGTCGCTGCGGTCGTGGTTGGGAGCGTGGCGGCGGGCGGCCTCGTTCTGGTCCGCGCGCGCCAGCAGCACAAGAAGCGTCAGACGACCGGGCTCAGAGCGCTCGAGAAGAGCATGCGCGACGTGGCCAACGACTTGGAGAAGCGCCTTCGGCGCTGATGCGGATCGGGGCTCGCGCCCCCGCTGATGCCTGACCGGTCGCCTATCGCCCGGCGGTGCTCGGCGCGGGCGTCGACGGCGTCGCCAGCCCGGCGCCGACTCCCGCGAACCCGATCAGCAGGTGCAGGACGTTGTCCTCGGTGTTCACGGGGATCAGGTTGAAGATCTCGTCCCCGTCGCCGGCCACGAAGCCGAGCAGGGCGATCACCAGGTAGATCGCGCCGAAGCCGATCGCATAGACGCGCGCGCCGTCGTAGCTGCCCGACAGCGCCAGGCCGATCGCGCCGGAGAGCACGTGGACGACGTTGTGCCAGCCGTTCACGTCGAGGATGCCGAGCACGGCGTCGCGGTCGGTGCCGTCGCCGGTACCGAAGCTCGCGTTGTAGAAGAACCCGGCGATGCCCGCCACGACGAGCGTGGCGCCGATGACCACGGCGAACGCCTGCGCTGGGGAGCGGTTGTCCATCGTCACGGGATTCGCGCCCGGCGCGCTTCTCCCTGCGCGCCGCGCGCGTAGCTAGGTTTCCCGTCAGTGGAGACCTGCTACCGCCATCCGAACCGCGAGACGGGGGTGCGCTGCTCGAACTGCGAGCGGCCGATCTGCCCGGACTGCATGACCTCCACGCCGGTCGGGATGCGCTGCCCGGAGTGCGCGCGGCAGCGGACGCAGGTGCGGACGATGCGCTCGATGACCAGCGAGCCGCGCCTGACCTACGTGCTGATCGGGATCTCCGTGCTGGCGTTCCTCGGCGAGTCGTTCAGCGGCGGCGGGATCGGCGGCTCGGGCACCCTGTTCGATGAGGGCGCCCTGTACCGCGCGGCGATCCAGGACGGCGAGTACTGGCGTCTGATAACCGCCGGCTTCCTGCACGACGGCCTGGCGCACCTGCTGTTCAACATGCTCGGGCTCTACATCCTCGGCACGATCCTCGAGCCCGCCATCGGCACGCCGCGCTTCGCGCTGATCTACTTCGTCTCGCTCCTGACCGGCTCGTTCGGCGCGCTCCTCCAGGAGGACGTGGGCGCGACCGTCGGCGCCTCGGGCGCGGTGTTCGGGCTGATGGGCGCCACGGCGGTCGTGATGTGGAACCGCGGGCTCAACATCATGGAGAGCGGCCTCGGGTTCTGGATCATCCTGAACCTGGTCATCTCCTTCTTCCCCGGGCTCAACATCTCCTGGGGAGGCCACATCGGCGGCCTCATCGGCGGCGCGCTCTGCGCGCTCGTGCTCGTGGAGCTGCGTCAGCGAACTCGGATCCCCGAGGCCGCGGCGATGCTGTTCTGCATTGCGCTGGGAGCGGCCGCCGTGGCCGGCTCGCTCACGCTCGAGCCGCCGGCCCGACCCTTCTGAGGTCCAGCTCGATCGAGCGCCGCATGGGCGGGGCCGGCACGAGCTCCGGGTGCAAGAGGTGGCCGAGCAACTCCACGCCCTCGACGAGGCGCGGGCCCGGCCGCGAGAAGTAGGCGGCGGCGTCCACCGCGATCACGCGTGCGCCCAGCAGGTCGAGGTGCCGCCGCCAGCGGATCGTCTCCGCCGCGGCCTGCTCGGCGTAGTAGCCGCAGGGCATCGACACGACGACCTCGGGCGCGGCGGCCTCCACCTCCGCCCAATCCGCCGTGCGCGACTTCTCGCCCGGCAGCCCGAGCACGTCCTCGCCGCCGGCCAGCTCGATCATCTGCGGCACCCAGTGACCGCCGATGAAGACGGGGTCGAGCCACTCGAGCGCGGCCACGCGCGGCCGGCGCGCGCCGTCCACCGCGCGCTCGACGGCCTCGAGCCGCTCGCCGAGCTCCTCTGCCAGCCGCTCGCCCGCCTCGGGCACTCCGGCGGCCTCGGCGAGGCGCGGTATGTCGGCGAGCATCTCGCCCAGGGTGGACGGGTCCAGCGAGATCACCTGCGGCTGGGTAGGCAGGCGCTCCGCTACCGCGCGCACGTCGTCGAACGAGACCGCGCACACCTCGCACACGGCCTGGGTGACGATCAGGTCGACGTCCAGCTCCTCGAGCGTCTCGGCGTCGAGCTCGTAGAGGGCCTCGCCGCGGCTCGTGCGCTCGCGCACGGCGGCGTCGATCTGGGCGGCATCGAGGTTCTCGGGGATCACGCTGCGCGTGAGATGGGGGAGTTGTTCCGCGCCGGGCGGGTAGTCACACTCGTGTGTGACCGCGGCGACGCGGTCGCCCAGGCCGAGGGCGAAGAGCATCTCGGTCGCGGAAGGCACCAGGGAAGCGATTCGCACGGAGACTGAGGATGGCACGTCTGAGCGACGAGGAGATCGAGGAGCGCCGGTCTGGGCTGGAGGGCTGGGAGCGCGACGGTGACGCGATCCAGCGCACCTTCGACCTCGAGATCTCGTGGAACAAGGTGACGGTTTCGATCACCACGCACTCGGAGGGCGGCTCACCGAGAACGACTTCGAGCTGGCCGGCCGCATCGACCGGTTGGCCTGAACCGATGCTACTCTCGGCCTCGTCCGCCGATGAGCGACGACGACGATCCTCGAAGTAGCACTCGCATAGGCGGCTTCGGTCTCAGATGACCGAGCTGCTCCTCCTCCTCGGAGTCGCCGTGCTGGTGGCAGCCAACGGCTTCTTCGTCGCTGCCGAATTCGCGCTCGTGCGCACGCGCGAGTCCCGCATGGAGGGGCTGCGGGACGAGGGTGTGCGCGGCGCCGCGCTCGCGCTGAAGCAGATCGACCGCATCGACGAGTACCTGTCGGCGTGCCAGCTCGGCATCACGATGGCCTCGCTCGGCATCGGCTTCATGGGCGAGCCGGCGATCGCGAGCCTGCTCGAGGAGCCGCTCGGCGGAGCCGTGAGCCACGGCGTGGCGGTCGCGATCGCGATCACGTTCGCCTACGTCATCACGACCGCGCTCCACATCACCGTGGGCGAGCAGGTGCCGAAGATCTACTCGATCGTGCATCCCGAGGGCGTGGCCCGGCGCACGGCGGGCGGCCTGAAGCTCTTCCGCTCCGTCTTCAACCCGTTCATCTGGCTGCTGAACACGGCCTCGAATGCGATGCTCCGCGTGCTCGGCGTGGACCCGCGCGCGGAGTTCGAGGAGGTCTCGTCGGCGGAGGACCTGAAGCTGATCATCGCGCGCAGTACGCGCGGCGGGAAGCTCGACCCGGGCGAGGCAGGGATGCTCTCGGGGGTCTTCCACCTGCACGAGCAGCAGGCGCGCCAGGTGATGACCCCGATCCCGGCGGTGGTGACCGTCGACGTCTCGGAAAGCGCCGAGACGGCGATGCGCCGCGCGGTGGACTCGGGCCACACCCGCCTCGTGGTCACGGAGAACGAGAACACCGACCGCATCAAGGGCATCGTGCACGCCAACTCGCTCGCCCGGCTGCTGATGACGGAGGGCCCGGGGGCGTCGATCGAGCCGGTCGTGAAGGAGGCGCTGATCGTGCCGGAGACCAAGCCGCTCGACGACCTCCTCGCCGACCTCCAGCGCGAGCGCGCGTCGATGGCGGTCGTGGTGGACGAGTACGGCCGCACGGCCGGCATCGTCACTGTCGAGGACATCATCGAGGAGGTCGTGGGCGAGATCGCCGACGAGACCGACCCCGCGGTGGCGGGCATTCGGCGGCTGGCGAACGGCGACTGGTGGGTGCGTGGCCACGTGCCGATCACCGACCTGGCCGACTACGGGCTGCAGCTGCCGGTGGACTCGGAGGCCTATAACTCGGTCGGCGGCTTCGTGTTCGGCGAGCTGGGCCGGCTGCCGAAGCGCGGCGACATGGTGCACGCGAACGGCTATTCGCTGCGGGTGGAGTCGGTGCGCGAGAACCGCGTGGACGCGGTGCGGATCCGCGACCACGAGGCCTCGCCGGGCCGCGACCACGACACGATGCAGTTCCGCCCGGTCGAGGAGGCCGCGTCGATGCCGCGGCGCCGGGACCGGCCCGAGTAGGCCGGCGTCGGGGCAGCCGCCCTCGTGTGGGGGCGTTCGCATCGGCCTGGCTCCGCTTTCCGTCCGTAGGGGGGACTACGTTCGGGTCGCAGGTGCTTCTCCCTCGAGGAGGTCTTGCCGCATGTGGTGCGTGAGATTGAGCGATGCCGGACGTGACGCGGTCCGCGAGCTGATCAGGTCGCAGCCCGAGCCTGGCCCGGCGCTCACAGCGGTCCTCGAGGCTCTCGAGCTGGCGCGCTGGGACGACCTCCCAGAGGCGAGCCTGCCCTGGGACCGCGTGAGCGAGCTGGCCGCCGCCCAGAACATCGACGAGGCGGACGTCGTCTGGGACCTCGCCGCCGGAATGCCGCCGGATCCCTCACGGCCGGGGCGGCGCCCGCCGCGGAAGGCCGCGCGCCGGGCGGCCTGAGCTCAGGGCTGTAGAAGCTCCACGAGGAGGGCAGTGTTGAACCCGGGCGCGCTGTAGCGGGGAGCGCCCTAGCGCTCGCCGTACTCGTAGAAGCCGGCGCCGGCCTTCCGGCCCAGCTTGCCCTGCTCGATCAGCTCGCGCACGCGTGCGGGCACGTCGGCCCCGATCGAGTCGCCGATCGCCGCGGCCACGTCGAGCCCGATGAAGTCGAGCAGGGCGAGCGGGCCCATCGGGTGGCCGGCGCCGAGCTTCATGCAGGTGTCGATCGCCTCCGGCTCGATCGAGTTCCGCTCGAGCATCCGTACGGCGTCGAACAGGTAGGGGAAGAGCAAGCGGTTCACCACGAAGCCGGCCGCGTCGGGGACCTCGACGGCGGTCTTGTCGAGCCGCTCGCACAGCTCACGGAGCACGGCGCGCGTCGCATCGCTCGCCTCGTCCGGGAACGACAGCTCGACCAGCTTCATCTTCTCGACCGGGTTGAACACGTGGAGCGCGCCGAAGCGCTCCGGCCGCCCGCTGGCCGCGGCCAGCTCCGCGACCGACAGCGACGACGTCGTGGTCGCGATCACCGCCTCCGGCGGCAGCACCTCGCCCAGCCGGCGGTGGATATCGCTCTTCACGGCCGCGTCCTCGGACACCGCCTCGACCACCACGTCGCACCCGCCCAGCTCGGCCAGGTCGGTCACCACGCGGGCGCCCTCGACCCGGTCGCCGGCGCGCTCGGCGGAGCGCTCGCTGCGGGCCCATACGACCACCTCGTGGTGCTCGGACGCCGTCCGGGCGAGCCCGCAGGCGATCGCCCCGCTACCTACGATTCCCAGTGAATGAGCCACGCCTCGACCTCGTTGACCGATCAGTCAATCGGGTAGGCTAGTACGAAAGCGATCTCGGAGGAAGCAGCCGATGCCGATGCAGAACGGGAACGGGCGCGAGGTGGTCATCGTTGAGGCGGTCCGCACGCCGATCGGGCGGGGCCACCCAGAGAAGGGCTACTACAAGGACACCCATCCCAACGAGCTCCTCGGCAAGACGTATACCGAGGTCATCGAGCGCTCCGGCATCGACGCGTCCGAGGTCGAGGACGTGGTGACCGGCTGCGTCCAGCAGTTCGGCGAGCAGATGTTCAACGTCGGCCGCAACGCCTGGCTCCAGGCCGGGCTGCCGGTCGAGACGCCCGCGACCACGGTCGACCGCCAGTGCGGCTCGGCCCAGCAGGCCGTGAACTTCGCCGCGGCGCTCGTCGCGTCGGGCGTGCACGATGCCGCGATCGGCTCCGGCGTCGAGCACATGGGCCACGTGCCGATGGGCGTCGGCTTCAAGTGGGTCGACGACGTCGGCTCGCCCTGGCCGCCGGAGCTGATGGAGCGCTACAACCTCGTTCCCCAGGGGATCTCGGCGGAGATGATCGCGGACAAGTGGGAGATCCCGCGCTCGGAGCTGGACGAGATCGGGCTGCGCTCGCATCAGCTCGCGCACCAGGCGACCGAGGAGGGCCGCTTCGAGCGCGAGATCGTGCCGTTCTCGGTGAACGGCGACACCTACGTGACCGACCAGGGCATCCGGCCCGACTCGAACCTCGAGGCGCTTTCGCAGCTGAAGCCTGCCTTCAAGGAGGACGGGCGGATCACGGCCGGGAACTCGTCGCAGATCTCCGACGGCGCAGCGGCCGTGCTGCTGATGGAGCGCGGAAGGGCCGAGTCGCTCGGGCTCAAGCCGCGCGCCCGGATCGTGGACCAGACGACCGTGGGCGTGGACCCGGTGATCATGCTGACCGGCCCGATCCCGGCGACCCGAAAGCTCCTCGACCGCAATGGGATGAAGATCGGCGACATCGACCTGTCCGAGGTGAACGAGGCGTTCGCCTCGGTGCTGGCCGCCTGGCGCCGCGAGCTGGAGCCCGACATGGACCGCGTCAACGTGAACGGCGGCGCGATCGCGCTCGGGCACCCGCTCGGCTCGACCGGCGCCCGGCTGATCACCACGCTGCTGCACGAGCTCGAGCGCTCCGACAAGGAGATCGGGCTCGTCACGATGTGCTGCGGCGGCGGGCTCGGCACGGGCACGCTGATCCAGCGCGTATAGCTCCACAAAGCTGAACCGCCGCAGCGGCTCTCACGTACCTCGGCTTGAATTGGACCCGATGGACGGAGGCAAGCCTCATGAGAGTGCGCGCAGCAGTGGTCGCCGCCCGGCAGCGCTGATCAGGACTCCCCGAGCATGCTCGCACCGGCGGTTACCCTGCCGCCGGTGCGGGTACCCCCGCTAGGTGCCGGTACACACCCAGGGATCCCTACTGGGCGGCCGTTACCGGGTCTTGAGGCATCTCGGCTCCGGTGGAATGGCCTCCGTCCTGCTATGCCGAGACGAGCGACTCGACCGCGAGGTCGCGGTCAAGCGCCTGCACGCCGACAGCCCGGTGGACGTCGAGCAGCGCTTCGTCCGCGAGGCCAAGCTCGGCGCCTCGCTGAACCACCCGAACCTCGTCTCGGTGTTCGACACCGCCACCGACGAGGAGGGCGTCCTGATCGTCATGGAGTACGTGGAGGGCGAGGCGCTCGCGCGCACGCTCAAGCGCGGCCCGCTGCCGCCCGAGCGGGTGGCCTCGATGGTGCGCGACGTGGGCTCGGCGCTCGACCACGCGCACGCCCAGGGCGTGGTGCACCGCGACGTGAAGCCCGGCAACGTCCTGATGCGCCGCGACGGCGTGACGAAGCTGGTGGACCTCGGCATTGCCACGGCGCAGGACCACACGCGGCTCACGCACAGCGGCATGGTGCTCGGCACCGCGGCCTACATGGCGCCGGAGCAGCTCGAGGGCGGCGAGACGACACCCGCGACCGACATCTATGCGCTGGCCGTGGTGGCCTACGAGGCCCTGACCGGCGAGCGCGCCCGCGAGGGGCGCACGCCGCTCGAGATCGCACACCGCATCGCGACCGGGCCGCCGCCCGACATCCGCGACGCGATGCCGGACGCCTCGCCGCAG
>JBKGUS010000253.1:0-12194 GCA_046462295.1 Thermoleophilaceae bacterium
CCGGTGGTGAGGATGAGGGCGTACATCAGCTCCTCGTTGCCGCCGGAGCGGGCCAGGTTGATCGACCGCCCGAGCCCCGGAGAGCCGATTACGAGCTCGGCCGTCACCGAGAGGATCAGCGACACCGCCGAAGCGATTCGCATGCCCGTGGCGATGTACGGAACGGCGCTCGGCAGGGTCACCCGGAACAGCCGCTGGGGGCGTGAGAACCCGAACGAGCGCGCGGTGTCCGTGGCCACCGGGTCGACGTCCTGGACGCCGTAGAGGGTGGCCACGAGCAGCTGCCAAAAGGAGGCGAACGCCGCGAGGAACACCTTGCTCTGGAGCCCCGTGCCGTAGATGAGGATGGCCAGCGGGATCAGCGCGACCGAGGGGATGGGGCGCAGGAACTCGATCACCCCGCGCAGGGCGCGGTAGAGCAGCCGGCTGGAGCCGAGCACGATCCCGATCGGAATCGCCAGGACGGCCGCGATCCCGAGGCCGAGCGCCCAGCCTTGGAGCGTGTTGCCGACGGCCTCCCAGAAGCGCCCTTCCCCGAGCTGCTCGCCCAGCGTCGCGAGCGTCTCGCTGATCGGCGGGAAGTGGTCCCGCGGCAGCACGCCGATGCGCGGGAGCACGTCGAACAGCACCAGCACGCCGACCACGCTTGCCCACGGCAGGACCTTTTCCGGGACACGGATGGCCAGGCGTCTCGCGCGTCTGGCGGCGGGTCTCGCGACGGTGGCCATCGTCTACTCAGGCTGCTCTCTGATCAGCTCGTCGAGGTCCGGCTGCTCCTCGATCAGCCCATACTTCAGGCTGAGCTCGGACAGCAGCTCGATCGTGGGCACGTTCAGATCCGGGCGCCAGATCGGCAGCGTGATCGCCTCGGCCGCCTCCGGCGGGATCTCCGTGTAGTCGAGCAGCACCTCGCGCACCTCGTCGGGGTGCGACTGCGCATACGTCAGCGACCTGTTCATCGCCCTCACGAAACGGTCTACCACGTCCGCGTTCTGCTCCGCGTACTGGCTCGAGGTGAAGTACGTGGCGACCGTGAGGTTGGGCGCCGTCCGCACGTAGAACGGATTGATGCCGCGCGCCGCGCCTGCCTTGCCCTGGCTCACGAACGGCTCGACGACGCACGCGCCCTGGACCCGCCCCGCCTCGAGCGCGGCGTTCATGTCGGGGAACGGCACCTCGGTGAAGTTGAGCCGCTCCACGGCAACGCCCTCCTTCTCGAGTGACGCCTTGATCGTCACCTCGCAGATGTTCTTGAGCGTGTTGACCGCGATCGTCTTGCCTTCGAGGTCGGACGGCTCCTGGATCGGGCCATCCTTCAGCACGAGCAGGTCGGCCCAGGCCTCCTCCTCCGTCTCGCCCGCCAGGACGCCCTGGCTGATGATCTGGACCGGCAGGCCCTGCGAGGCGGCGATCAGCAGCGAGATCGTGTTGGAGAACCCGATCTGGAAGTCCCCGCTCACGACGGCGGGCGTGATCGCCGCGCCGCCCTCGGCGAGCTGCGGCTCGATCGTCAGCTGCTCTTCCTCGAAGAAGCCCTTCTCCATCCCGAGATAGAGCGGCGCCACGTCGGCAATCGGGATGACTCCGACTCGCAGCGTCGTGGGCTCGCCCCCGCCGCCAGCGCCGCCACCGCCGCCGTCGTCGTCGTCGCCGCAGGCCGCCACGGCCGCGGCACAGACCAGCGCCATGAGCAGCACCGCGATGCGCCGCCAAGATCCTGTTCGCATCGCAACCCTCTCCTCCTCCGATTCGACCCTTCACCGGGCGTATACCCCGAGGTCAAACAATTTGATCTAGACGTCCGCTTACTGTCTGCAGGCCAACGTAGTTCTCGGCAAGCGACGTGGCGGCGGCCCGTGATGAGCACACGTACGCCAGCTGGGCGCGCTGAAGGCTGGCCTGGAAGCCGTCGCGGTCGTCAGGCATGCGGTGGAACATCGAAGTCATCCACCAGGCGAAGTACTGCGCCGCCCAGACCCTCCGGAGGCACGTGTCGGAGTACGCCTCGAGCAGCGACCCGTCACCGCTGGAGTACCAGTGCACGAGAGCATCCGCGAGCACGCGCACGTCCGCCACCGCGAGGTTCAGGCCCTTCGCTCCGGTGGCCGGCACGATGTGGACGGCGTCGCCCGCCATGAACAAGCGCCCGTACTGCATCGGCTCGGCGACGAAGCTGCGCATCGGCGTGATGCCCTTCTCGATGATCGGTCCCTCCTGGAGCGACCAGCCCTCGCGGGCAAAGCGGGTATGCAGCTCCTCCCAGATGCGTTCGTCGGGCCACCGCTCGATGTCCTCGTCGGGCTCGCACTGGAGGTAGAGGCGCGTGATCTGCGGCGATCGCATGCTGTGGAGCGCGAAGCCGCGATCGTGGTGGCAGTAGATGAGCTCGTCGCTGGAGGGCGCCACCTCGGCCAGGATCCCGAGCCAGCCGAACGGGTACACGTGCTCGCGGAAGCTGAGGGCGCCGTCGGGCACGGCGTCGCGGCAGACGCCATGGAAGCCGTCGCAGCCCGCAACGAAGTCGCAGCGGAGCTCGCGCTCCTCGCCGCCGTGGCGATAGCGGATTGTCGGGCGGTCGGTGTCGATCTCGGCCGGCCGTACGTCCTCGACCTCGAACACGAGCGGCGCGCCCGCCCCGACGCGCGCGGCGATCAGGTCCTTGACGACCTCCTGCTGGCCATAGATCGTGATGCCGCGGCCGCCGGTGAGCTCGTCGAACGGGATCCGGTGGCCCTCGCCCCCGAAGCGCAGCTCGACCCCGTGGTGTACGAGCCCCTCGCGCTTCAGGCGCTCGCCGACGCCCATCTCGACCAGGAGGTCCACGGTGCCCTGCTCGAGCACGCCCGCGCGGACGCGGCCTTCGACGTACTGCCGGTCGCGGTCCTCGAGGATCACCGAGTCGATGCCGTGCAGGTGGAGGCGGTGACCGAGCGCGAGGCCCGCCGGGCCGGCGCCGACGATCCCGACCTGCGTGCGGGTGACGTTCGCTGTGCTCATGTCGGAACCGCCTTACTTCTTCCCGCCCGGGGTAGTCCTTAGCCGTCGACAGCGCAGCGCTCGAACCCCCCGATGTCGCCCGCCGGCCGCTCGGCCGGCGCGGATGGCGAGCGCTCGTCACCGGGACCGCGCTGATCGTCGCGACCGTCCTGCCCGGCTTCCTCACGGCGAGCCTCGCGCCGCGCATCCGGGCCGACTTCGCGTTCGGCGACTCGAGCCTGGGCGTGGCGGTGGGCCTCTTCTACGTCGTATCCGCGTTGGGCTCGGTGCCGGCCGGGCGGCTAGTCGACCGGGTCGGGGCGGTTCGCGGGCTGTCGCTGAGCGGGGCCTTCACCGCGGTCTGCTGCGTCGCCATCGCCGGGCTGGCGCAGTCGGCCGCGAGCCTGACCGCACTGCTCCTGGCGGGGGGCGTGGGGAACGCTCTCGGCGGCCCGTCCGTGAGCGCGCTGCTGAAGCAGGAAGTGGCGCAGCGCCGGCAGGGCGTGGCGTTCGGCGCACAGCAATCCGGTGCGCCGCTCGGCGCGCTCGGCGCCGGCCTCGCGCTGCCCTTGGTGGCGATCCCGCTCGGCTGGCGCTGGGCCTTTGTGGCAGCGTCCGCGCTCACGCTGCTGGCAGTGGCCTGCGTTCCCCGCAGGACCACGACCGCCGCCGGCTCGGCCGGGACGGGGCGACGACGCCCCAAGAGCTTCACATCGGTCCACGCGCTCGGGGTCGCCGCCGTCCTTGCAAGCGCCGCCGGCGTGGGATTCGTGTCGTTCCTCGTCACCTACGGGGTGGACAACGGAATGAGCGAGGGAGCCGCCGGCCTACTGCTGGCCGGGGTCAGCCTCGCGGCGGCGACGAGCAGGATCGGGCTGGGGGCCTTCGCGGACCGCGCCGGCCAGGAGCCGCTGCGGCCGGTGGTGGCGATGCTCGCGGCGAGCGTCGGCGGCTACGTGTTGCTGACCGCGGGCGAACCGGGTGTGATCGCGGCCGCTGCGCTTCTTGCGGGAGGCCTCGGCTGGGCATGGCCCGGAGGCCTGACGCTGGCCGTGGTGCAGCGCAGCCCGGACGCCCCGGCATGGGCAGTCGGCGTGATGATGACCGGGCTCTTCGTCGGCGCAGTCGGCGGGCCGCTCCTCGTCGGCTTCCTCGCCGAGCACGAGCTGTTCGCGGTCGCGTGGATCTCCTGCGCGAGCCTCGCGCTGCTGGCGGCCGCGACGGTCGCAGTGACGCTGCGCCACGAGGGGCGCGCGCATCAGGCGGGCTCCCTCCGGTAGGCCTGCGTCAGCTCAGCTGGCGAAGTCTGGCGTGGCAGAGCGGGCGGAGTCCGTGCGGCCTTTCGGCTCCTCCCACTCCTCCTGGCGGCCGAGCGCGGTGAGGTCGAGCCAGTAGTAGGACCCGCCCAACATCTCCGCCCCGCGGCCGAAGGTGGAGTAGGTGTGGTAGACGCGGTCGTCCACGCGGAGGAAGCAGCTCACGCCGGGCTGCTCGATGGGTTCCTCGCCCTGGAAGTAGTAGCCCGTGCCCGCCTGCTCGTGCTCGGCCTTGGTCTTGTAGTTGTACTCCGGGGGCGCGACCGACTCGTCGACCGTGACCTTGAAGTCGTAGTTGAAGTCGGTCCCGTAGGAGGAGAACCAGCGCATGTGGTGCCAGCCCTTCTTCGTGCGGTAGCGCTCGAGCTTCTCGATCGGTGCACGCGACACGTACGCGAGCGAGGTGTCCCGCATGGCGAGGTGCTCGATCAGGCCAGGGGCCAGCTCGTCAACCCCGGCGCTGCAGCTGGGGCAGCCGTCCTCCCAGTCCGGGCGGAACATGAAGTGGCCGACGATGAGCTGCCGGCGCCCGTCGAAGAGGTCGAGCAGGGTGGCCTCGCCGTCCGGTCCCTGGAAGACGTACTCCTTCTCGATCTCGACCATCGGGAGCTCGCGGCGCTCGGCGACGAGCGCGTCGCGGCGGCGGGTGAGCTCCTTCTCCCTGGCGAGGAGCTCCTTGCGGTGGCGCAGCCATTCGTCCCTGGTGACGATCTTGGGAAGGCTCATACAACCTGTGACCCCGCAACCGGCCATTACTCATCGGCCAACGACGGGCAATGAAGCGGTCGACTGTCCCGCTTTGTGGGCACATAGGCCCCACTAGGCGGGACAGTCGCGAGGGATATGGTGCCCAGCCGTGGAGATCGCCGAACCGCTCACGCTCGCCCGGCTCGAGGCGGTCGCGCGCGGCGCGGCGCCGCGGCGGCTCGACGGGCCCGCTCGGGAGCGGATTCGCGCCGCGCGGGCGGTGGTCGAGGACGCCGTTGCGCGTGGTGAGGCTGTCTACGGGGTGACCACCGGCATCGGCGATCTGGCCGGCGTCCGCATCGCCCCCGCCGACGCCGAGCGCCTCCAGCTGAACCTGCTCCGCTCCCACGCGGTCGGGGCGGGGGAGCCGCTCCCGGAGGAGGTGGTGCGGGCCATGATGCTCCTCCTCGCTGCCTCCCTCGCCCGCGGCCACTCCGGCGTGCGGGCGGAGCTCGTGGAGCTGGTGCTCGCGCTGCTCGACCGCGGCGTGGCGCCGGTCGTGCCGAGCCGCGGCTCGGTCGGGTCCTCGGGAGACCTGGCGCCCCTCGCCCACCTGGGCCTCGTGCTCGTCGGGGAGGGCGAGGCGACCTTCGGTGGCGAGCGGCGAAGCGGCGCCGAGGCGTTGCGAGCGGCGGGTCTCGAGCCCTTGCGCCTGACCGCCAAGGAGGGACTGGCCATCATCAACGGCACCCACCTCATGGCCGCCGTCGGGGGGCTTGCCGTGACCGACGCCGGCCGCCTGCTGAGCGCTGCCACAGTCGCGTGCGCCCTCTCCCTGGAGGCCTTCAAGGGCTCCACCGTCCCGTTCGACGCCCGCCTTCAAGACGTGCGGCCGCAGCCGGGCCAGGCCCGCGTGGCGGCGCGCCTCCGCGAGCTGCTCGCCGGCAGCCCCGTCGTGGCGAGCCACGCCGACTGCGGCCGGGTGCAGGACCCCTACACGCTGCGCTGCGCGCCCCAGGTCATCGGCGCCGTGGCCGATGCGCTCGGCTACGTACAGGCGGCCGTCGAGCGCGAGCTCTCGGCGGTCACCGACAACCCGCTCGTCTTCCCGGAGGACGGCGACGTGGTGAACGGCGGCAACTTCCACGGGCAGCCGCTCTCGCTCCCGCTCGACCATCTCGCGCTCGCCGTCACCGAGCTCGCCTCATACAGCGAGCGCCGCACCTACGCGCTGCTCTCGCCCAGCTACGCCGAGCTGCCGCGGTTCCTCTCGCCCACGCCGGGCCTCGGCACGGGCCTCATGATCGCCCAGTACGCGGCGGCAGCGCTCGTGAACGAGTGCCAGGTGCTCGCCCACCCGGCCGGGGCCGGGTCGATCCCGACGTCGGCCGGGCAGGAGGACTTCAACTCGATGGGCGCCTGGGCCGCGCTGAAGGCGCGCACCGTCGTCGAGCACGCGGCGCGGGTGATCGCCACGGAGCTCGTCTGCGCCTGCCAGGGGCTCGAGTTCCACCGCCCGCTGCGCACGACGCCGCCGCTGGAGGAAGCCCTGGCCGCCGTCCGTGAGATCGTGCCGCGGGTGGAGGAGGACCGCTCGCTGGCGGAGGAGATCGGGCGGCTGGCCGACGCGATCCGCACGGGCGAGCTCACGCTGTGATGCGCTGCCGCGGCTGGCACCAGGAGGCGGCTCTCCGGATGCTCGAGAACAATCTGCATCCGGACGTGGCCGAGAACCCGGCCGAGCTGATCGTCTACGGCGGGATCGGCAAGGCCGCCCGCAACCGCGAGTGCTACGAGGCGCTCCGGCGCGAGCTGCAGCGGCTCGGCGACGAGGAGACGCTGCTGGTGCAGTCGGGCAAGCCGGTGGGCGTGTTCGAGACGCACGAGCTCGCCCCACGCGTGCTCATCGCCAATTCGAACCTCGTGCCGCGCTGGGCCACCTGGGAGCACTTCAACGAGCTCGATCGCGCCGGTCTCATGATGTACGGCCAGATGACGGCCGGCTCCTGGATCTACATCGGGAGCCAGGGCATCGTGCAGGGCACCTACGAGACCTTCGCGGCCGCGGCGAGCGCGCACTTCGGCGGCTCGCTCGCGGGGCGACTCGTCCTCACCGCGGGCCTCGGCGGCATGGGCGGTGCGCAGCCGCTCGCGGTGACGATGAACGGCGGCTGCGCGCTCTGCGTGGAGGTCGACCTGCGGCGGATCGAGCGCCGCATCGAGACCGGCTACCTCGACGAGCGCGCCGCCGACCTCGACGACGGACTGCGCCGCCTCGACGTCGCCCGCTCCGAGCGGAGGCCGCTCTCGATCGGGTTGCTCGGCAACGCCGCGGAGGTCGTGCCCGAGATCGCGCGCCGCGGCGTGGAGGTGGACGTGGTCACCGACCAGACGAGCGCCCACGACCCGCTCAACGGCTACATCCCGGCGGGGCTGACCGTGGAGCAGGCCGAGGCGCTGCGTGGCTCCGCGCCGGACGAGTACCTGAAGCGGGTGGGGGAGAGCGCCGTTGCCCACGTGGACGCCATCCGTGCGCTGGCGCGCGGCGGCGCCAAGGCGTTCGACTACGGCAACGCCCTGCGCGGCCTGGCCGCCGACCACGGCGCCGAGGGCGCCTTCGACTACCCGGGCTTCGTGCCCGCCTACATCCGCCCGCAGTTCTGCCAGGGGCGGGGGCCGTTCCGCTGGGTGGCGCTGTCGGGCGAGCCCGAGGACATCCACCGCACCGACGACGTCATCCTCGACCTCTTCGGCGACCAGGAGCCGGTGGCCCGCTGGATCCGCCTGGCGCGCGAGCGCATCCAGTTCCAGGGGCTGCCGGCACGGATCTGCTGGCTCGGGTACGGGGAGCGTCACCGGGCCGGCCTTCGCTTCAACGAGATGGTGCGCTCGGGCGAGCTGCACGGGCCGATCGTGATCGGGCGCGACCACCTCGACTCGGGATCCGTCGCCTCCCCCGAGCGCGAGACGGAGGGGATGCGCGACGGCTCCGACGCCGTGGCCGACTGGCCCATCCTCAACGCCCTGCTGAACACGGCCTGCGGGGCGAGCTGGGTCTCCGTGCACCACGGCGGCGGGGTGGGCATGGGAAGGTCGATCCACGCGGGCCAGGTGTGCGTCGCCGACGGCTCCGAGCAGGCCGACGAGCGGCTCCGGCGCACGCTCACGGCCGACCCGGGCATCGGCGTGGCCCGCCACGCCGACGCCGGCTACCCGGACGCGATCGCGGTGGCGCGCGAGCGCGGCGTACGGGTGCCGATGCTGGAGGACGAATGAGGGTGCGCGCGCGAGGCGCCGCCGAGGGCATGCGGTCGCTGGAGGACGCTTGAGCGTCTGCGTCCGCGACGCTGCGCAGTTGCTGCGGCCGCCCGAGGACGGGCTGCCCTATCTGCGCCATGACCGCGCCGCCTCGCTTTCGCTCGCGGCCGGCTCGGTGTGCGTCCGCGACGGGCTGATCGTGGCGCTCGACGAGGACCCCGGCGTGCAGCTCGCCATCGACGCCTCCGGCGGGGCGCTGCTGCCGGGGCTGGTCGACTGCCACACGCACCTCCCGTTCGCCGGCTGGCGGGCGGAGGAGTACCAGCAGAAGGTGACCGGCGTGCCGTACGAGGAGATCGCGCTGAGGGGCGGCGGGATCGCGTCGTCGGCGCGGGCGTTCGCTTCCGCCTCCGACACCGAGGTGCTCGAGCAGGGGGGCACGCTGGCGCTCGAGATGCTGGCCCATGGGACGACCGCGTTCGAGTGCAAGTCCGGCTACGGACTGTCGCGGGAGGAGGAGCTGCGCGCCTTGCGGCTCGCGGACGAGCTCGGCACGCGCGTCGTGCAGCGAACCGCCTCGACGGCGCTGCTCGCCCACGCGGTGCCGGAGGGCTTCACGGCCGACGGCTGGATGGACGAGGTGGAGGCGCTCGTGCCGGAGGTGGACGCCGGCGCGCTCGACATCTACGTGGAGACGGTGGCGTTCTCGCTCGACCACCTGGCCCGCATGGGCGAGTTGGCGGCCGGCCACGGGATGGCGCTGCGGGCGCACGCGGAGCAGTTCTCCACGAGCCGCTCCGTGCCGGTCGCACTCGAGCACGGCGCGCGGTCGGTGGACCACCTCGCCTGCCTGCACCCGGACGATCTGCCGCCCCTCGCCCGCGCGGAGTGTGCGGCGGTGCTGCTGCCCGGGGCGGAGCTGCTGGGCGACGAGCACGTGGCACCCGCGCGGGCCCTGGCGGACGAGGGCGCCATCTGCGCGCTCGCCACCGACCTGAACCCGGGCACGTCGCCCGTGCTGTCGCTGCCGCTCGTGATCGGAATCGCCGTGCGGCGCTACGGATGGAGCGTGCGAGAGGCGCTGCTTGCCGTGACCCTGAATCCCGCCTGGGTGCTCGGGCGCTCGGGTGACCTCGGCTCGATCGAGGTGGGGAAGCAGGGCGACCTCGTGCTGCTCGACTGCCCAGTCGAGCACGTGCCCTACCGGTTCGGCCGGAACCCGGTGGCGGTGGTGCTGATGGGCGGGCGCGTGGTGTACGTGCGGCCGGGCCAGGAATGGCGGCTCGGGTCACCGTGATCGAGGCATCCGACCTCGCCGCCCGGCTGGAGGCGCTCGTTCCGATCGGCCGCGGGCCGCGCGGTACGACGCGCCTCGCGTGGACCGACGAGGACGCCGCGACGGGGGAGTGGTTCCGGAAGCAGGCCGCCGGGGCCGGCCTCCGCGTCGAGCGCGACCCCGCCGGGAACCTGTGGGCGGTCCCTGACACGCCGCCGCCGTGGTGGGCGGTCGGGTCGCACCTGGACAGCGTGCGCGAGGGGGGATCCTTCGACGGAGCGCTGGGGGTGGCGGCCGGTTTCGAGATAGCGGCGCGGCTGGCCGGGCGCGGTGCGCGCGGCGCGGCGGGGCACCCTTCGTCCATCGCGGTCATCTCCTTCGCCGACGAGGAGGGCGCCCGCTTCAACACGCCTACATTCGGGAGCCGGGCGCTGACCGGCGTGCTCGACCTGAGCGTGCTCGACCGGGTCGACCGCGATGGCGTCCGACTCGCGGAGGCCATGCGTGAGGCCGGGGTCGATCCCGCCGGCATCGGGGCCGCGCCGGAGTGGCTGTCGCGGCTGCGCGGCTTCATCGAGCTCCACATCGACCAGACCACCGAGCTGGAGCGGGCCGGTGTCCCCGCCGGCGTCGTGCGCGGCCTCGCCTCGCGGATGCGCCTGCGTGCGGAGATCGAGGGGCGCGCTGACCACGCCGGCACCACGCCGCCCGCCGACCGGCGCGACGCGCTCGCGGCCGCGGCGCGCCTGATCGTCGCCGCGCTCGACCGCTCCGGCGACGGCCTCGTGGCCACCGCCTCCCGGATCGAGGTCGAGCCGAACGCGCTGACGACCGTGCCGGCGCGGGCGACCGTGTGGCTGGACGCCCGGTCCCCGGAGGCCGAGGCCGTGGACGCGTGGCGTGCGGAGGTGGAGGCGCTCGAGGTGGGGCTGCCCGTCGTGCTCTCGCTGGAGTCGCGCAGCGACGGGTGCGAGTTCGACCCAGGGCTGCGGTCGCGACTGGTGTCGCTGAGCGAGGCGATGGGCGCCCGCGCGCCGGAGATGCATTGCTACGCGGGCCACGACGCCGGCCTGATTGCCGCCCGGCTGCCCGCCGCGATGGTGCTGGTGCGAAACCAGTCGGGAGTGAGCCACTCGCCGGCCGAGCACGTGGAGCTTCGGGACGCGGCCTTCGGAGCGGAGCTGGTGCTGCGGCTATTGGAGGACCTGGCCGGATGAGGGTCCCGGCGATGGCGAACGCGCACAGCCATGCGTTTCAGCGAGGGCTGCGCGGCCGGGCGGAACGGGTCGCCGAGGCCGACGACGACTTCTGGTCCTGGCGCGAAGCCATGTACTCCCTCGCAGGCGAACTCGATCCGGACTCCATCGCGCGGGCGGGCCGGACCGCCTACGAGGAGATGGCGGCCGCCGGCTACGGCGCCGTCGGCGAGTTCCACTACGTGCACCACCGCCCCGACGGCACGCCGTACGACGATCCGAACGCCATGGCGAAGGCCACCGCGCGCGCGGCCCAGGCGGCGGGCCTCGAGATCGTCCTCCTCCCGGCCGGCTACGCCCGGGCCGGTCCCGGCAGGCCAGCCGAGCCGCGCCAGCTCCGCTTCTGCGACCCGAGCCCCGAGGCGTTCCTATCGCGCGTCGACAAGCTACGCAGCTGGGCCAAGACCGAGCCGGGCGTCTCGGTCGGCGTCGCCGCCCACTCGACTCGCGCCGTCCCCGTCGAGTGGCTCGAGGCGATCGCAGCGCACTCCGAGGAGCACGGCCTGGTCCGCCACGTCCACGCCGCCGAGCAGCCGCGTGAGCTCGAGGAGATGCAGGCAGAGCACGGCTGCTCCCCGATCGAGCTGCTCGAGCGGACCGGCTTCCTGGGCCCGCTCGCAAGCATCGTCCACGCGATCCATGTGAGCCCACGCGACATCGAGCTGATCTGGGCGAGCGGCACCACGCTCGTGAGCTGCCCGACCACCGAGGGGAACCTCGGCGACGGTCATCCGCCGCTGCTGAAGTTCCGCGACGCCGGGATCCCGATCGCCGTCGGCAGCGACTCGAACGTCCGCATCGACCCCTTCGAGGAGGCGCGCGAGCTCGAGACGCTCGCCCGCCGCGAGGGCCTCACCCGCCACGCGCTGCTCGCGGCGAGCAGCGACCTCTGGGCCGATCTCAGCCGCGCCGGCGCCCGCTCGCTCGGCATCGACACCGCCGGCGAGATCGAGATCGACACAGAGCATCCGGACCTGCGTGGAATCGACCAGCGCGACCTGCCACGCGCGCTCGTCACCTGCGCGTCGGCCGGTGTGGTCCAGGCCGCTGGCGCGAGAAGCTCAATACGAAAGTCAACTCCTGGTTGACCAACGTGTTGAGCTCCGGCCGCCGGGGTCGATGGCTTCGCCCTAGCCCGCCCGCTGGGCGCCCACGATGCCGTCGCCCAGCTTCACGCCCACGCGCTCGGCCACCAGGTCGAGGTCGGTGCGGTGCTTGACGATTATCGACATGGTTCGCTGGAGCACGCCCTGGTCCACGTCGTCGGCGCCGAGCAGCAGTAGTGCCCGCGCCCAGTCGATCGACTCCGCGATCGACGGCGGCTTCTTCAGGTCGAGTGCCCGCACCATGTGGACCACCTCGACCAGCTTGCGCGCGATCTTGTCGTCGAGCTCCGGCGCGTGCAGGTGCACGATCTCGAGCTCG
>JBKGUS010000254.1:0-5737 GCA_046462295.1 Thermoleophilaceae bacterium
AGCGTCGCGTACGTAGATCACGGTGTTGACGATCACCATCGCGCTGGCGGCCGCCACGGCTAGGTTGAGCGCGAGGAGCCCCTGCAGTCGCCGTGCGGCGAGATAGCGGCGCGTGCCGAACGTGATGTGCCGCCAGCGCGATGGTGATCGTCAACACGGTGATCTACGTACGCGACGCTTTCGGGCGGGACGCCGGCGACGTCGCCTGGGCGCTCGGCGCAGCAGGGGCCGGCGCGATGCTCGCCGCGCTTCTGCTCCCGCGGCTGCTCGATCGCGTTCCCGACGGCCCGGTGATGCTCAGTGGAGGGCTCGGGCTCGCGATCGGCCTTGCGGGCGCCGCGGTCGTCGACGGCTTCCATGCGCTGCTCGCCGTGTGGTTCGCGCTCGGCTTCGGCCTCTCGGCCGTCCAGACACCCATCGGCCGCATCATCAGCCGCTCCGGCAGTCCCGAGGAGCGACCGGCCCTGTTCGCCGCCCAGTTCTCGCTCTCCCATGCCTGCTGGCTCGTGACCTACCCGATCGCCGGCGTACTCGGATCTGTGCTCGGCCTGGCGGCGACCGCGTCGATCCTGGCGGGCGTTGCCGCTGCCGCCGTCCTGGTCGCGGGCCTGGCGTGGCGAGCCGACGCCGTCGGGTCCGTCAGGCCGGCGAACGTCGCCGCGCAGCGCGCCTGACCCCGTGCCCGGCGCCACCCGTTTGACCCCCGCGCAGGACGTCGCGGGCGACGGCTATGAACGTGCGGAGCTTCAGGTCGCGCGCGGGGCGGCGCCACACCAGCGCGCTGCGAAGCGGCGGCATACCGGGCATCGGGACGAAGACGAGATCGAGATCTCCCATGTACGGAGCTACGGACGCCACGGTGGGGTGGATCAACTCCCCTCGCGCGACTCGGACCGCGATGTCGAGGACGGCGCGCTCCCCGACCGGGATGCGTGTGGCGGCAGTCGGCCGGCCGCTGGGTGTGCGGAACGGCACCATGGCTTCGTGCAGCTCCCTGGGCCAGTTGTCGAAACGCACGACGGGGTAGTCGGCGAGCACCTCGGCATCCACGGTGTCGCGGTCCGCCAGCGGATGGTCCCGGGCCACCGCAAGCACGCGTGGCTCCTTGGCGAGGATCGGCCCCACGACCAGGTCGCGCTGTTCGAGCGGGATCCAGGTCGCCATCAGCTCGACGTCGTTCTCCCGCAGCCGCCCGAAGGGGTCGTCCCAGGACACCTGGACGACCTCGACGGCGCACTCGGGGTGCTGCGTCTCGAAGGCCCGGATGATCTCGATCAGGTGAGGGCCGCCCGCCGGGCCGCTCAGGAGTCCGAGCCGGAGCGTCCCCTCGGGCGTCCCTGCATCGGCACTCGTCCGCTCGAGCACGGCGGTGAGTCGCGTGAAGGCGGGCTCGACGTCGCGCAGGAACCGCTCGCCGAACGGCGTGAGCTGGACGCGCCTGCTGGTGCGGTGCACGAGCTGGGCGCCGAGCCGGTCCTCGAGGCTCCGCAAGGTCTGGCTCACTCGCGAAGGCGTGAGCCGCAGCTTCTCGGCCGTGCGGCCGAAGTGGAGCTCCTCGGCAAGCGTGAGGAAGAGTCGCAGCTCCCGCAGCTCCACGGTCGGCCACATCGTTGAGGGATGCTACGTGGTGCCTTGCGCGTGAAGCTCGACCTGATCGGAGTGCCGTACACGTCGATGGCGAAGCCCGGCGGGATCGCGGATGCCATTCGGGTGCTGAGGGAAGCCGGTCTCGCCGAGCGCCTCGCGGCCCGAGGCGACGTGCGCGACGCCGGCGACCTGGACCCGATCGCGGCAGACGCCGTGCGCGGGACATCGGGTCTGTTGAAGGAAGGCGCGCTGCCGCGGCTTGTCGACGCGACCCGCGAGGCGGCCGGTCGCAGCCTGGACGAGGGCCGCCGCCCATTGCTGGTCGGCGCGGACTGCCCGGTCCTGCTCGGACCGCTGGCCGCCGGACGGGATCGGCACGGCCGGGTGGCGTTGCTGCTGGTCGACGGTCACGAGGACGCCTGGCCACCGCGGCAATCCAAGACCGGCGAGGCGTCCGACAGCGAGGTGGCGATCGCTCTGGGAAGCGTCGACGGCCTCCCGGAGCCGGTCGCGCAGCTCACGCCGCTACTCGACCGCCACGCCCTGGCCATGCTCGGCCCACGCGACCGCGTGGAGCTCGCCGAGGCGAACGTCGACTCCCTGCGGGAAAGCGTCGCGCTGTTTCGCGACGACAAGGCGGTGCGCGCCATGGGGGCCTCGGCATCGGCGCGCGAGGCGATCGCCGCCCTTGGCCCCGGCTCGCCCCCGTTCTGGCTTCACGTCGACCTCGACGTCCTCGCGACCGAGGACTTTCCCGCCGCCGACTACCTCCAGCCGGGCGGGCTCGACTGGGGCGAGCTTGCCGAGATCGCCGAGGCGGCGCTGACGGACTCGCGCTGCCTCGGCTGCAGCGTGGTGATCTACAACCCCGACCTCGACCCGGACCGGACCTCCGCGGCGCGCATCGTGCGGTTCCTGTCCGAGCTCGTCATGGCGCTCCTACAATCCGGCGCGCCGTGACCCGCGCCGTCCTAGCCGTGATTTCACTCTCTGTGGCGCTTGCCTCGTGTGGCGGCTCCGATGACTCCGAGCCCGCTGCGGGCGCGACGCGTCCAGAGCCGACGACGCAGCGCTCCGCATCGCCCCCGCCGTCGCCGGACGCCGGCATCCCGGAGGGGCACGCCGCCGCCGACGCTCGGGCGCGGCGCTGTCGCGCCGCGCGTCCCCCGCGTTCGCGCTCCTGGCGCCGTTGCGGCTGGTATGCCCGCTAGCGCACGGGACGGGGTGACGGCGCCGCGCCGAAGATGAGAGAGTGTTGCGGAACGGAGCGGCCGAGACGTGAGTGACACCAACAAGCCCGGTGCCGTCGAGCTCAAGGAGCTGATGGCGCGGGTGCTCGATTCAGATGCCGCTGAAGCGTTCGGTCACTTCATCGTTCGGCAGATCGCGCTCAACGACATGGCGCCGGCGGCCGACGAGGCCCTGCTCGACGGCATCGAGGAGTCGCCCGACGGCGGGGCTGCGATGGCGGAGGCCCATCTGCTCGCGCTGCCGGGGAACGAGCGCGACGCGCTTCTCCAGCGCGCCGCCACCGAGACCGGCCGTCGCCTTCACGCCGCGGCATTCGCGCTTCTCGGGGCTGCCGGAGCTGCACGGCTCCCGCTCGACATCACCCCGGAGATGGTCGCTGTGGCCGCGGTGACGGAGCTCGGGGACTCGATCCCGCCCGACGCCCAGGGCTGACCCGGCCGAGCACGCGCCGGCCCTCCTAGGACGCCGCGACCGCCTCGATCTCGCTGGCCGTCGGCATGCCGCCCCGGGCGCCCGGCTTCGTGACCGACAGTGCGGCCGCGGCCGTCGCCCAGCGGGCCGCCCGGTCGAGCTCCCAGCCGCGCGCCAGGCCGGCCGCGAGCACTCCGCTGAACGTGTCTCCGGCGCCGGTGGTGTCGAGCACCGCGACCGTCGGCGCCGGGAAGTGCTCGGCACGCGTCCCGTTCGACACGAACGCGCCGTCCGCGCCCGCCGTCACCAGCGCTGCCGCAGCACCCGACTCCACCAGAGCCACGGCGGCGTCCGCCGGGTCGTCGCGCCCCGTCAGCGCCGCCGCCTCGCCTGCATTCGGCGTCACGATCGGGCGCCGTGCCACCAGCTCCGGCGGGAGCGGCCGCGCCGGGGCCGGGTTCACCACCAGCACCATGCCGGCCGCAGCCGCGCGAGCGGCGCCCTCCACGAGCGCCTCGTCATCGACCTCCAGGCTGAGCAGCGCACACCTCGCCTGAGACAGGTCGAGCTCGCCGAAGGCACGCGCCACGTCACCCGCCCCCAGCACGTGATTCGCGCCCGACGCGACAGCGATCTGGTTCTCGCCGGCCTCGTCCACCACGATCGCCGCCATCCCGGTCGCCACATCGGGAAGCCGGGTGACCCCGGCCACGGTCACGCCCTCGCCGGCGAGCTCGTCGAGCAGGCGCGCTCCGAACTCGTCCGCCCCCACCGCCCCGACCATCGCGACCGAAGCTCCGGCGCGCGCCGCAGCCACCGCCTGGTTGGCGCCCTTGCCGCCGCCGGCCATCTCGAAGAGCCCGCCCGTGACGGTCTCACCGGGCCCGGGCAGCGCCTCGACCCGCACAAGCAGGTCGGTGTTGAGCGACCCGATCACGACCAGCTGCGGCGCGTCGCTCATCGAGGCGAACCGAGCCGGTCCACGGCCGCCACGACCAGCTCCCAGAACCCTGCGGCGTCCAGCTCCATGGCCACGCGGGCGTTCGGCGTGCGGCCGCGCACCCCGAAGCGGTCGCACACCGTCGCCCCGCGCGTGTGGGTCCCGTGCAGCTCCACGGCCACGTGGGCCTCCTCGCAGCGCACGAGCTCGGGATCGATCACCCGCGCGACCGCGACCGGGTCGTGCACCGGCGGCGCAGGTAGTCCCCAGAGGTCCCGGTAGCGGTCGCGGAAGAAGCCCAGCAGCCGCACGACGGTGTCGGCCAGCGGCGTGCCGAGCGCGCGCAGCCGCTCCAGCACCGCCTCGGTCGCCAGCGCCTGGTGCGTCACGTTGAGCCCGCACATCGTGACCGGCAACCCGCTCGAGAACACGACGTCGGCAGCCTCCGGGTCCACGTGGATGTTGAACTCGGCGAGCGGCTCCACGTTTCCCACGTCCGTCGAGCCGCCCATCAGCACGATCTCACGCACGCGCCGGGCCAGGTCGGGATAGGTCCGAAGCAGGAGGGCGACGTTCGTCAGCGGCCCGGTCGGCACCAGCGTGAGCGGCTCCGCAGCCTCGCGCAGCAACCGCGCCATCAGGTCCACCGCGTGCTCCGGGGCGAGAGGCACGTCCGGCTCGGCGAGCTCGGCACCTTCGAGCCCCGACTCCCCGTGCACGTGCGCGGCAGTTCGCAGCTTCCCCACCAGCGGACCGGGCACGCCCGCGGCGATGGGCACGTCGCGGATGCCCGCCAGCGAGCAAACCGCCCTGGCGTTGTGGGTGGTCCGCTCGAGCGTGCCGTTGCCGGCCACCGTCGTGATCGCGAGGAGGTCGATCCGCGGGTGCGCCGCGGCGAGCAGGATCGCGACCATGTCGTCATGCCCGGGATCGCAGTCCAGGATCGTGGGAACGGGAACGCTCGTCGCCACCGCGGGGATCGTGACGACATAGCGTTGGCCGTGCCATGACCCTGCTGGCCGACGTCGTCACAGCCTCCCAGGAGGTCACCGGGACGAGCTCCCGCTCGAAGAAGGTCGCGATCCTCGCCGAGCTGCTGGCGCGGCTCGAGCCGGGCGAGATCGGGATCGCGGTCGGGCTCCTGACCGGCGTGCCGCGGCAGGGCCGCGTCGGCATCGGCTACTCGACGATCTACGGCATCGAGTGCCCGCCCGCGGAGGAGCCCTCGCTCACGATCGAGGAGCTCGACCGCGCGGTCGGCGAGGTCCAGGCCACCACCGGGAGCGGATCGGCGGCCGAGCGCAGGCGGATCCTCACCGACCTGCTCGGCCGGGCGACCGATGAGGAGGCGGACTTCGTCAAGCGGCTCTTCACCGGCGAGCTGAGGCAGGGCGCGCTCGCGGGCTTGATGGCCGACGCGGTCGCCAAGGCCGCCGGCGTGTCCGGCACGATCGCGCGCCGCGCCCTGATGCTGTCCGGCGACCTCTCGCGCACGGCCGAGATCGCGATGACGGAGGGGGAGGAGTGGCTTCGCGAGGTCGGGTTCGA